>JABDKH010000125.1 GCA_013002345.1 Rhodothermales bacterium | reverse complement strand
GGGTCAAGATTATCCCAGATTGCCGGGTCCTCGTGGCCGAGCACCCACACCGAGAAGCCTCGTAAACTGTTCTTGCGGACGACTTCGAGCTTGCGTGCAAATGAGCGGGCGTCCTCAAGAAAGATCCATTCGAACAGCCCCCCGTTCTCAAAGAACGTGTACGGCACGCCCTGATCCTCCAGCCAGCTGACTTTGGCTCCGAATCGATCGGCGAGAGCGAGCGCCTCCCGGTGCTTGAGGGATTTACTCCATGAGCGCGCGTTCACGAGATACAGATCGTCGTCCTGCTCGGTCGCCCAGTGCTGCGATACGACCGGAATCCCGAGCGAGAGCTTGTTCGCGGGCACGTGCTTCAGGAAGTATTCGACGTTGTCGTTGACCCACGGGATGCCTGCGTTGGGACCCGGCGGTGTTCGTCGGGTGTGCTGCGAGTAGGTCATCACAGAAATGAAATCACCCGCATCCGCGAGCGCCTTCAGGTCGTATCCGGCCCGCCAGTTCTTGTGCAGCCACTTGAAGTATTTCGTGGGACCGGGATACTCGCCAGGTCGGTGCACAACGGCAATGCTCAGTTGATAGCCGGCTTCGTGCAGGGCGCTCGCCGTCTCGCGGTAGAACCGCGTAAAATGATCCCGGTCGTTGATGTGCAGGTTCTCGAAGTCGAACTGAATGCCGAGGTAGCCGTGTCGCCGGCATTCGTTTACCAGTGTTTCGATGGCACGGCCGCGCGCGGCATCGCTCGTCAACAGCCCCGTCAACATCTCCTGGTTAAACTTCGGATTGTGGATGAGCGGCATGACCGGTACGCCGTGGCGCTTCGCCAGCTCGAGTACCCGCGGATCGACGCCACCCCAGACCACGCCGTCCTCGTCCACGTTGTAGGCCACGGGCGCGACGATGCTGATCTGGTCGATGTGTTCTACCAGTGCATTGTAGCTGAACTCACTATCGACCACGTAGAACAGCCGCTGGAGCGGTTGCTGGGCAGCGGACGTCCATGAAAAGGCGAGCAGAAAGAGGAGAGGGATAACCGGCAGGGTCGCTTGTCGCATCAGGACACCTCGAGAGATTAGGCGATCGTGACTGGGTCCGGGTGCAGAATAGGGACTGGCATCTATCGAAGAAACAATGTTTAGCATCAGGCACAGCGCAGCGGGAATTGCCTACGGTCCTGTAGGGTCTCGCGCGGCGCTCGTACCGCGGCGGGAGGAGCATATCCGCCATCGCGATGAACACTCTACCGCAGATCTATCGTATACGTGGCGGTGGCTGCGGGTGTGCAGGCTTCGTGCGCCGGGTGCGGACCCACCTGCTGGACTTCAACCTCGATGTCCCATTGTTCGGCAGGAAGGTCGGGAAGTTCATAGATGTAGCCCTGGTCTGTGACCGTCTCGGCGAACACCCTGCCGACTCCGGTGACCCATCGGTACGCCGTCCACGTGACCCGGAACGTTCCATGTCGAGTAAAGGTGTCCTGATCCGGGTGGTTCTTTGTCTCGGGCGAAAGGAAGATGCGGTTTCCAAGGGTGAATTGCGCGACCTCGACTTCGAGGCCGTAGCCGGGCCAGCGATCGCTACCCTGGCACGGATTGTATTGCTGCGGAATTCTCCGGACTGTCGGGCGTGCTGTAGGGACGCCCGTGGTATTAATCCTCCAGATCGGCGGGTTGTCCCTGTTGTACCGCGTCCACAGGTGATCTCGGATGCTCGATACCACATCGGGGATGTTCCAGATGCTTGGTGCCGATTCCGTTGACAGGATCTGCGGCGTGTAGAACACCCAGTCAATCAGCATATCCTTCCTTTCTGGCAGCGTCTGGACGCCATTTGCCATGACGTTTAGATCGAAGAGCACCCGCATCAATCGGGGTGGAGCGAACTGTCGTACTTCGTCAATGGTCGTCATCTGGAAGTAATCGAAACCAGCGTAAAGACCGGCCGAATCCGCCGCGGGCCGACCATGGTACACGTCCTCATCCCGGGCGAGGATATAGTACTTGACGTCGCCCGCTGTGACCACGATGTAGACCGTGATGAAAAGGGGACCATGGGTCTTGCCCGAAAGGATTTCGAAGCACTCCCTCGTCGATGTCTCCAGTCGCCCACCGGCCTCACCCGCATCGTTTCGGACATAGCAGGCTCCTTCTCTTTCCGAGGCACCTGTTCGTGGATTCTGCGAATTGTTCGACCAGAACGTGTTGGCCCACGTGATGCCCGTCGAGATCGATTTGTGTCCCTCGCTTCCGTCTGGATCATACCAGTTGTTGAATTCGAAGTTGGCCTCCGACCACGAATCGTGGGCCTGCGATGGGTCCGATAGGTCCTCTGGTCGGGGGAACATCGGCTCCCGCTCTTCGAGGAAGTACTCCGAGCTCTGGAGCCAGAAGGCGGGGACGAAGGAAATGTCCGCTGCCGATCCGTCGACTTGATCGTGGTGCCGAAGCCCGTCAAAGTCGGGCAGGAGAATTCGTGCTACCCAGCTGCCCGTCTGGGCGACGAACCCGGACGAGATGCGGAGGCTGGCGATACGGTCGCTATAGTCTCCTTCCTCTGCTCTGAAGAGCACGAAGTTGGGATCGAAGGCGCGGGCGCCTGTGCTGAGTTCGCGCAGCTTGCCCATTCCGTTCATGATGGTCTCGAGGTCGCCCGATACGTAAACGCCGTCGGGGTCGAACCACGACCTGTCACTCGGCGGATTGTCGTACCCCCATATGTGGCCATCGCCCGGGTACTCGAGCCAGTCGTGCTCGTACCATGCCCGCGTGCGCTCAACAGTGAGATCAATGTCTGGTCCGACCGCCGTGAGCCAGAGATTGTCGCCGAACAGACTCCCGTCGGGATGTCGAAATACGAATGGATCCGACGGGGGACTCGGCGTCACTCCGTCCGCCGGGTAGTCGAAGTCGTCGAAGAAGAATGGGAAGTCGATGCCGGGGACAGGGGGGATCGACTCCTGCGCGAGAGCCGTCCGGGCAGATGGGATTATCAGAGCTGCTGCGCACATCATCTGAACGACGGATACTCGTATCGTTCTGCCTGTGAGGTGCAAAGACAGATGTGAACGATCCGATCGAATCAGAAATCGGAAACTCGTTGTCCTTGCTCGCCGTGAAGGTCTCCGTCTCATTCGCCTTGTCCCTGATCGTGATCTTGTATCGAGTGGTCTCCGTCGTGGCCCATCGAGCCATACCCGCGCAGTCGCGCGTATGTCGCGACCTGGTCGAGAGTGAGCACCTCAACCATCTTCAGGTGCGCTGCCAGATGTGTGTAGCGGATCCGACCGGTAAGCTGACTGGCAATTTCCGATAAACCCCTGACTGCCGTTGCGGACGGCTCGCCGTCGCTGAACAGTCGGTCCAACTGCCTCTCCGTCTCGACCAGTTGTGCACCCAGTTCCTGCGCCTCCCGCTTCATCGAGCGAAAGCTCTCCTCGACCACAACTCGTTGCTCGGCAGTCAGGTCCAGCGAATCAGCCAGATCAAGAACGTGACGGGGACCGGGGTATCCGTTCAACTCTGCCACTTTCGCGAACCCGAGCCCGGCGCCATCAAGGTAGCCTTGCACGTCGTCGTTTGAGAGCGCCTTGATTTCCCGGCTCTCTTCTCCCACGTATGGCGAATGCTCGGACCGGACGTGTGACACCTCACCGTGCTGGCAGCCGGCTGCTGCAAGTGCAATCATCAAGACAAAGGTTCTCATTGATCTTCCTGGTTGGATATCGGGATTCAGGCCTGGTGGGGGAGTGGTGATGTTAACCGCTGTCTCGCGAGTGACTATTTCGGCCACCAGCGACGCACCGACTTGCGATACTCGTCATACTCGTCTCCAAACATCCGCTTCAGAGTCGGTTCCTCGTACAGCACAACGAAGAGGTGCGTGATAACGAAGAAGGCGGCCGTGTAGCCGAATACTTGCACCGACTCGAAGTAGAAGCCGACACCTGCAAGAGCCAGGCCCGCACCGATGTACATTGGATTGCGTACGCGGCCGTACGGCCCGCGAATCACGAGTTGGCGAGGTGGATCGAACGGTGCCGGAGTGCCTTTGCCCACGATGGCGAACGCGAGCACGCACCATACCGCGAGTGCAGCCCCGGAAGCCGTTACGATCATCCCGGCCACCTGCAATGTACCGGTCATGGCGGGCGCAACGATTCCGGACGCCGACAGGATTCGTGCCGGAACGAATACGAGAACCAGTCCGATGAAGACTGTCGCGTACGTCACGCCGCGGACCAGGGCAAACATATGACTACTCTCCTGCGACGGCAGCGGTCAGCAATGGTGCGCTGCCTTCCGCCATCAGTGCATCGGCAAAATGCGTGTCAAGATGCAGAGTAGCAAGAATCGCCCACGAGTCGGCCAGATCCACGTAACAGGCGTCGGCTCCGCAGGACCTGTCGCGAAGTCATCGTCAGTGTACGGGTCACACGCTCACAAGGCTGACGAAACTGGCCGGTGCGAGCGTGACTTGTAGCCAGATGGCGCAGGCACCCAGAATTCTCCAGTGCATTCCAGATCGCTGCTCCTCACGATCCGTCGGAGAATGTCGAGTGGTGCTCCACAGGGTGACCGGGGAATCCATGAAACCAAAAGTCCGCTCACCACGCGACCGATCTACCTGTCACTCACTCCAACCAGAAGTTGCTCGACCCGCGGATCGCTCCGAATCGGGACGAGAAGCGGATCCGAGGCAAGTGTTTCAGATCCGAAACGGCCGCTGTTGACCGCGCATGTCAGGGCTTCGATCGCGGCATCAACGTGAGACAGCTGGGCTTCGGCCCGTGCGAGCTGCAGACACGTGAAAGGAGCACCCGGACGGATGGCCAGTGCAATGCGCAGCACTCCGGCCGCACGTTCGAAGTCTCTTTCTGCGAGGTAGCGTCGCGCTTCGTAGAACGAGAACGCACTGAACGCGGATGCCAACATGCGACGGGCCGCCGCGGAGGCGTCGGGATCGGACTCGTCGGCTGCCTCCTGCACGAGCTTCACAAGCCGTAGCTGCTCGACCGCTTCTGCCTGCGACGGATGCTCTTCGGAGTCGCGATACGTGTCGGCGAAGGACTTTGCCTCAAGCGTATAGAGCAATGCACGCCGCGACAGCTGCTCGCGCCTGGTCATCTGATGGCGAAGATCTGCCTTCAGAGCGAGGAGACCTAAATCCATCCGTATGGACTTTACATCCGCGAGCCCCTGGTAGTCAGCTGCGATTTCCCGGTATCGTCTTGCGGCGTCCGCGAGGAGACCGACGTCTTCCATCTCTCTCGCCGCTCGACTGTCGATGGCGAAAAGAGAATCGACGAATGAGCTATCGACCGGAATGAGTCCGCTCCGCATGGCACGGAGGTGTATCCAGCTCAGGGCCATGTCGGCAAGATCTCGCGGTGGCCACGAATGTCCTCCGTCGAATGTTGCGAATCGATGCCCGACGGCTGTCGTGTCCAGCGCAAGGTCTCGCATCCGCGCACCATCATAATTGAAGCCCTCGACGCCGGCGGTACCGAAGTAGACCGGTGGCCGCGTCATGCGCAGCGTTGCCATCACCTCGGGCTCGCGAATTGACAGGCCGTCTCCGGCGCCGATGATTCCGGCGACGTGACCATCAAGCTGCGCAGCGATCGCCCATGAATAGTGAGCGGTTCCCGAGAATCCCGCGAGGTAGAGTCGTGCAGGGTCAACGGCAAACCGAACCTGGGCATCGACCAGCATGGCCGACAGTGCATCATCGTTCACTACGTACGCCGAATCGGCATCGCTGAGCGTGTCGTAGGAGCTCATCAGCACGTAGCCGAGCCGCTCCGCGGTTTCACGAAACAGTTCGAGCGGACGCAACGCTACACCTCTTGGGTCCATCAAGAAGACGACCGGATGGTTGCCTGACTTCGCGTAGCCCTTCGGAAGGTAGACTGCGTAGTGCCGGGACGAATTAGTCCCGGAAGTAACGTTCTCCGTCACTTCGCCGACACGAAAGAACAGCGAGTCATCGACGGGTTGCTGCGCCGTCGCACTGGCGACGATCGACGACAGCGTCAGAATCAACACGACGATTCGCACTCGCATAGTGAACGCAGAGATGGATGGGGAGTCACTGCTATCATGATGCGACGGATCGGTGCGAACAAGCAAGTCACAATGGAGAGCCCGACCTGCGCCTGGAATGACGCGTGGGAGGCAGGTCAGTAGGTTGGTACCGGGGGAGAGGTCAGGCCTCGACGGGTCGTGCCTGACCGCTACCCTGGTCCGCGTCCAGAGGCATAGTCGAGCGTGACGGTGTATTCATTCCTGATCATTTCCTGAATATCCATCAGTGCGTGTTGCAAGGCTTCGGGCCTTGGGGGGCAGCCCGGGATGTACACATCAACAGGAAGAAAATTGTCGACCCCCTGGACTACGCCGTAACAACGGTGCATTCCGCCCGATGATGCACATGCTCCCATGGCGATGCACCACTTGGGATCAGCCATCTGATCCCAGATGCGACGCAGGACGTGCGAGATTTTGTAGGAGCACCATCCAGCGACGAAAAGCACATCCGCCTGACGCGGCGAAAAGCGAAACGACTCACTCCCGAACCGGCCCATGTCGTAGCCGGGGCAGAAAGACGACATCATTTCGATGCCGCAACAGGAGAGTCCCATCGGCAGGGGCATAAGCGAGTTCGATCGAGCCCAGTTGAACACGACATCCACGCGTGTCGTGAGGGCTGACGTCTCACCCAACAATCGATCTAATCCTGTTTTCACGGGCTCGAAGTCTCTTGAAAAGAGATCGAGTCTCAGGTAACCGACTTCAGTGGTAAGCGGCTGCGGGGGAATCCCTGAAATCACACAGGCCCCACCTGCATCGCAGGCCGGGTCTCAGCGGCCAGATGGGCTGCCAGGGAGACGCATGCAAGTCAGTGAGACCGAATCCGGCGTACCGGCGAAGGCCCTTCTTCGATTGTCGGACGATTGGTCAAGGAATGCTGCCCGAGCCAACGGTCAGAATCTCGTCATCTGACCAACATTAGCCTGCCGTACATCTTGACCCCTCGGCTCGTTGCGAGCTCATAGAGGTACATGCCACTGGCAACATGACTACCGTCATCTCGTGTGGAATCCCAGCTCAAGGAATACGTCCCGGGCAAGAGCGTGCCAGAGAAGAGACGCCTTTCCCGCTTGCCCAGAACGTCATAGATATTCAGTTGAACGTCTACAGTACTTCGTACGCTGATGGGAATCTTCGTGGTCGGGTTAAAAGGATTCGGATAGTTTTGACCGAGTTTAATTTCTTGCGGAAGTACGGCATCCTGTTCATCTGCTCCAGTGCTGACCCCTTCAAATGTTATGTACTCTTCTCTGAGTAACGTTGACGACGTCACCCCGTTCGATATCGTAAGTCGTACGGAAAATGCAATGTCTTCTGACACAGAGTACGTCCACGTTGGGTTTTGAATGAACGCATCATTTGAACCATCGCCATCAAGGTCCCACTCCCACGAAACGACCTGATTATTCGGATCGACTAGAGATGCGTCAGTGAACTGCACGGTCAGTGACGACTGTCCGGATGCAGCCGTTTGATCGGCGTAAAAATTGGCACGGCTAAATCCGTCGGGTATCTCCTCAACGATTGTCAAAATCTGGTCAACGTCTTCGTTTACGGCGACCTGTTCTATTCCCGATGGCCAGGCTATCCTAATCGAGTCCACGACTGATGCTTCTCCCAATCCGAAATGCGCTCGATTGTCTCCATGAAAAACAAAGGACGTTGTTCCACCGGAGATCATCCTGTGCTGCCATTTTGGAATGCCGTTTACAGTGCGCTTCACGCTTACCCGGGCACCAATAGCCGATCTATTCGAAAGCGCTCCGACACACTGTATTGTAATCCAGTGGTTAGCGGTACCGCCGTCATTGCGAAGCAAATGGTTTGGCTGTGGCGATCCATCTCGATTTGCCGGAATGGCATATGTCAACAGGAAAAGATCCAGATCACCGTCGTTGTCATAGTCCCCCCAGTTGCCACCCTGAAGTGCAGGAGGGGGGAGTGAAAGATCCCCGTCCTCCGAGGCCGGGACAGCTTCAAATCCCCCGTTCCCGTCGTTCACATATAGAACCGGTGAACGCGATCCGGTGTACAGGTCCAGGTCCCCGTCGTTGTCAGCGTCTCCCCAAACTCCCATGACGCTCCTTCCAGACGTTACCGGAGTGCTGGTAATGCGCGTAAAAGTGCCGTCTCCATCGTTTCTGTAAAGACGATCAGAACTACTCAGGATGGGAATAAAGACATCGAAGTCACCGTCATCGTCGTAGTCACCCCAGGACGACCCGATGTCCGAAACGGCTCCGTCGGTTGTTAGCCCGCTCGTGGTGACGACATCAAAACGATTCGGATTTCCGGATTCCTCGAGCAGGCTCTTGTACAGCTTATTCGTTGATGACCAGATCACGACAAACAGATCTTGATCTCCATCGCCGTCATAATCCACCCAGGTATCGTGGGTGCCGACTCCTGGCCTGAGTGCCGTGAACGGGAGAAATTCAATCCTGGTAAAGACGCCCCCTGCATCTTGCCGATAAAACAGATCACCTGTGGCCTCACCACCGACTTCAACTCTGGCTCCAGCAGAGAAAAGGTCGACGTCTCCATCCTGGTCGTAGTCTACCCAGCTCGCCGACGGCGAAGCGTTCAATTCTGGTCCGATGTTGACCATCTCAAGCGTATAATCGGGAGGTCCCGAATTCCTGAACAGGGCATTGGATGCGAGCTGAGTCCCGCCGGCCATCGTGACAAAGTTTGAGATAAATAAATCCTGGAATCCGTCGTTGTTGTAGTCTGCCCATAGAGCGGCGTTGCCCACTCCCTCAGGTGTCAGGAAGTTGCCGGAGGTTTGAGCGGTGAACGTTCCATCCCCGTCGTTTACATACAAGAGGTTCTGGGTTTCTCCGAGGGCAAACATGTCGAGAAAACCATCGCCGTTGATGTCGTTCCAGGCTGCTCCGGTACTTAGAATCTGGTCCGTTACGATCGGACCCACATCTGTAACGCGCGTGAAAGACTGAGCATGAGTATTGCTCCCGTGAGAGACCGAGATCAACCACACAATCGATATCAGAATGCACAGTCTAATCCGTCGGGCGTCTGGCTTAGCGTTCACAACTACCTCAATAGATGCGAGATGAGAGGATCGACTTCGTACCGATGACCGTGTCGAACTGTCGTGCAGTATCGGGCAATTGGGGCCATAGCGCAACCACACGGGTGCCATTTGGAGAAAGCATTCAGGGCTGTGCTCCTGGCAGCAGCGGTGCTGCACACAGCCGCTCGGACCGAGGTGCAGGAGGAAGAGTGCCAGGGGGCCAGGAGTATCATTTCACTGGATGGCTCCTTGCGTCTTTCCCGATTTCAGGGTATTACGTAGATCTCGCTCAACTCACATCTCTGTCGCGCACTTCTATGCCCAGCGATGTCGGGCGCCGTATTGTCTACACCAACCAGCTGAAGAGGAGTACAGCCATGGCAACACTGATCGCATTTCACGAAGTGAACGACGGACAGACCTGGGCCAGTGCCTGGAGACACGGGCCGGGGAGTCGGCACGAGATGTTTGCGAAGATCGGTGTGAAGGCTCGGACCTTTCGCGATCCGAACAACCACGAAGTAACTGGCGTCCTGATAGAAGCACCAGATATTGAACGTTTCGAGGCGTTCATGGCAACCGATGAGGTGAAGAAGGCGATGGAGGAGGACGGACTCAAGATCGATACAGTGCGCATCTTGAGCGAGTTCTCGCCGTAGGTGGCCCCGCTCCCGTTTTCGGGCGATGGTCGCGCAAAAGGGGTCACAGGGCGTGTGAGCAGGTCGGTCTATCGCTGTTCATTGCCGCCGCTACACGTTCCAACGTAGAAAATGCGAAACACACTCCTGTTAGTGTCAATTGCAGCACTCGCCTTCGTCCCCGACGCGGTCTATGCGCAGAACACGAGCGATCCGACCTCACAGATCGAGGAGCAGCGTGTTCTGGCTATCGAGGACGAGTACGTTACAGCGGAGGTGAGCCGGGATGAAGCCACGCTGCGCCGAATCGTCGATGAACGATTCCTGTTCAACTCCAACACAGGCACGACCACTGGAAAAGAGGATTTCATTCAGTCGGTGCTGAAGATGTCCATGGTCGGCCAGACGATTAGCGAACGGTCTGTTGTCATTGAGGGTGACATTGCTCTCGTCTTCGGCACGGCGGAGCTACGATTCGCCGCGCCTGGCAAGGATGAGTCCGTCTCGGTGCTGCGATATACGTCTACCTACGTGAAGCGAGATGGAGAGTG
>JABDKH010000124.1 GCA_013002345.1 Rhodothermales bacterium | reverse complement strand
GTCTGCAGAGCCAGGCCGTAGCCAATGTTGAAGGGGAGATTCAATTGCATCTCGCCCAGTTCCTCGACTTCCTGTTGCGTCGAATCACTGGAGCCGTCCTGAACAACCAGTCGGTCAAGGGTCGGAGTATGCGTTCGCAGTCCGATGATTACATCAGAGATGGTGTCCTGCTCGTTTCGAGCGGGTATGACGATGAGACATCGCTGCGTCATTTTGACCCCGGGCGGTACCGCCGCCAGATGAACCTTAGAATATCGCGCGCACCGGGGTCGCGATAAAGCTTGCCCTTCGGCCCGTCCCACGCCGAAGGAACGAGCTCGCCACGCACATATCCAAGTGTTGCCGTTACGTAGAGGTCTAGACCCCGCTGTTCCAGGTCGTTCCAGACCGCTCTCAAGGACCGACCGCGTGCGTCCACGTGGCCTTCCGCAACGATGGTTCCGGTATCGAGTCCGGCGTTGATCTTCTGAATGGTTACGCCTGCCCTTGGATCTCCATTGTAAAGTGCCCAGAACGTGGTCTTCTTTCCTCTATACTCAGGCATTCTGCCGTGGTGAATTCCCAGTGTTCCGAGCCGTGGGATCTCAAACAGCTCCGGCCGCAAGATCGGACTGCCGTAAACCAGCCCGACATCCGGCGACTGTGCGCGCATACTCTCAACGACGCCTTCGGCATGTATGTCAGGTACGTAATGGATGCGCTCTTGAACCGAGCGGATGCACGTGCGGATTCGGGATGATTGTTTCGGACGGGTCAGCCAGTCGACTGCAGCCCCGGCAGCCGTGAGAGCGAGGACGGGACCGGCAAGAATACCGCGACGTCGCCAGGCATCTCGAACGATTCCTCCCAGGCCTGATTCCTTCGTCTCACAATAGACGGCCAGCAGTTGAATGTCCGGGTGATGCTCGAGTCGGCAAACAAATCTTCGAACACTGGCTCGCAGCGTTGGTCCACTGGAAAAAACGACAACGGTTATGGACAATGTCAGCCCTGAGTCTGCTTCGCGCTGGTGATCAACCTGACAAACGCGTTGAAACGATCTTTTTGTTTCTTGAGAACGGGTTCGATACGATGAACAAGCGGTATCCATCGACGACCCCGCTCGAAGATGAGCGAGCCCGGGAACTCCTCATGATGAACCAGAAACATCTCCGGTGACTGAGAAACCTCTCCAAGTCTTTCCGGCGGTAGAATCGCCCGCGTTTGCCATTCTTCTCGCACCGTCGTCTGGCTTTCGTAGCATCGCAAGGCTGTGAGTTTGAGCCGGCGCTGTTCTGAAGTGTCCACAGTGGCAAGACAATCGGACCGAATCCAATCGCGGACATCGCCTCCGGAAACGAGTCGCCATTTGTAGTAGACAAAATATTCGACGATTCTGGGTGCGTTGGTCGCAATCTCGGAGGCTGCGATGGCTGCCGCGTACGTGGCAAGATGATCCGGATGTCTATCGTATCGGAAGGGAACGAATACGAATGCCGGCTTTGTACTTTTTAGAATCTCCGCCAGCCGAACAGCAAGGTCGTCTACATGTGCACTGAGCTCGCCGTCCGGATAATCAAGGAAGTAGATATTGTCTTTCGGTACGCCAAGGGTGGACAACGCGTTCTCAGCCTCGCGTTTTCGAACTGCAGGAAGCGAAGTCGAGGGTGACCCTTGCCAGCGGAAAGTGGGTGCTGGTGACATCGCTCCGTCGGTCACAAAGGCAACGAGTATTCGCGACTTGTCCGACAGCGCCGCGATCGTGCCCCCGCACGCGAGAGTTTCGTCGTCCATGTGCGGCGCAAGGATGACGATCGTTCCCGGGAAGAGGTCGTCCGGAACAGAAAACTCCGGACTGTCCGCGGATGCTGTCATCTGCAGTTCTCCAGAACATCCAGCGTCTCATTGGCGCATTTTTCCCACGAATACATTTTCGAGCGTTCGAGACCCTTTTGTCCCAGACTGGTCTTGACATCTTCGTTCTGCAAGACATGGCCGAGGGCTGCCGCGATCGCCGAATGCTCCCGGGGATCGACGAGCACGGCTGCCTCGCCTGCGATCTCTTTCAGACCGTTGCCCGTCGAGGTAATGAGGGG
>JABDKH010000123.1 GCA_013002345.1 Rhodothermales bacterium | reverse complement strand
CATTTCCCGCAGGGTGTAATTAATACAATCGAGGTCGCTGATGTCGAGGCGACGATCTCTGCGGTCGAGGATTCCGGTGGGGAGAAGGTTCATGGTCCTGAAGCGATTCCAGGCGTCGGGTTGCACGCGTACTGCTCCGATCCGGAGGGCACGATCTTTGGCGTGCTTCAGTCGACGACATGAATTGGGAGCGGGGTGCCGCGCCGGGTCGCGGCAGGATGCGTAACGCTTGTATCGAACGGGCACAGCTATGCCCGTTATTGCATTGAATACTTTTTCGGATCGAGGGACCAGAAACGCGCCATGAATGTCAGGCTGTTTATTGGCACCCGCAAGGGGCTCTTTGTTGCGTCATCTTCCGACAGGTCGACGTGGACCATTGCAGGGCCGCATTTCAAGGGATGGGAGGTGACCGCCGGCGGCCGAGCACCTGGCGGCACATACGTTGCAGCGACGACGAGCTTCGTGTACGGCCCGGCGATTCACACGAGCGTCGATCTGATATCATGGAAGCAGTTGGAGAATGGTCCGGCGTTTCGTCCGGAGTCAGGCCGATCTCTCAAGCAGATCTGGTTTGTCAGGCCGTTAGAGAGCGTCTGGTATGCCGGAGTATCGGAGGCCGCGCTCTTTGAGACCCGGGACGAGGGCAAGTCGTGGCAACCGTTGGACGGACTGAACGAACATCCTACCAGGTCCAGCTGGCAGCCTGGCGCAGGAGGGCTTTGCGCACATTCGCTCCTGATTGATCCGAAGTATTCGCAACGGATGTGGTGCGGGATTTCAGCTGTGGGCGTGTTCCGAACGGAAGACGGGGGCCGCACATGGACCCCGCGTAATCGCGGAGTGACATGTGCCGTTCTGGACAAGGAGCATTCCGACATCGGGTATTGCGTTCACTCGCTTGCGGCCGATCCGAGCGACGCAGACCATATTTACCGGCAGGACCACAAGGGCATGTACCGATCGCGGGATGGCGCGGACACCTGGGAGCTCATCGAGGAAGGCTTGCCGTCCGGTTTCGGATTTCCGCTCGCGTTGGATCGCAGAACCGGGTACGTGTATGCGTTCCCTCTCGAAAGTGACGAATACCGTATGCCGCCGGCTGGGAGCGCCCGCGTGTATCGGTCGACGGATCGCGGCGAGTCGTGGCAATCTCTTGCGAACGGACTCCCGCAGAGCAATGCGTACATGACCGTGCTTCGAAGTTCAATGGTGGCGGATTCCCTTGACGAGTGCGGTGTGTACTTCGGAACGACATCCGGTCAGGTCTTCTACACCAGAACCGCAGGGAAGGCCTGGCAGCGCCTTCCGGCGGACTTTCCACGCATCCACTTTCTCGAGGTCTTCGCGGACTGACGTGCCGACGGTCCCGGTCCATATCCCGTCGCTTCTGGTCCATATCGCCGGGGTCCAGGGTCCATTGTCGGGTGAGGGAGATACGGTCCGCGCGGTATTGACGGACTTTCTCGACAAGGTTCCGTCCCTTCGTGTTCATCTTTTCGACGAGACGGGCAACTTGCGGCCTCACGTGTTGTGTTTTCTGAACACTACGAATACGCGTTGGCTGGATTCGCTCGAGGAGCCGGTGCGCGAAGGGGACGAGCTGACGATTCTGCAGGCCGTTTCCGGCGGGTAGCTGGATCGCAATCTTCCTGCGATCGTTCTGCCCAACGAGGCATAACATGGGGGTCGCGTCTTTCTGCAACAGGTCAGGCGAGTTGTCATGTCTTGATTGCGTGTGACAGGCTCGCGCCACTGGACTATCTTTCCCCAACAGGGGATAACGGGGTTCGTGCGTCCGCATCACAGCAGTCCGCACCGCATCGATAATCCGCCGCCGTCAGGTCTCAGCCATCAACACCTCGCAAAGCTATACCATGAAGCGACTTGGCCTGGCCGTACTCATCACGATGTTTTCCGTCCCAATGACCGCGGACCTGGCTGCTCAGGATGCCGCACGGACTCGTCTTCTGCCGCCCGAGCGTCCCTGGTCGGGCGAAAGCGAGAACCTCGTTGTCGCTCATGATCACCCATGGATCACACCTTCCGAGCAGACGGATCTGACCGAGACACCGCGCTATGATGAGACCGTCGCATGGCTGAAGCGTCTTGTCAATGCGTCGCCGCAATTGCATCTGACGTCAATCGGCCGTAGCGCAGAAGGGCGTGACATCTGGATGGTCATCGCTTCGCGAAACGGGGAGGATTCGGTAGAGCAACTCCGGCAGTCGGGGCGCCCACTCCTGCTGGCACATTCAGGAATTCATTCCGGAGAAATCGATGGCAAAGACGCAGGCCTGATGTTGCTGCGCGACATGACTGTCGTGGGTACAAAATCTGAGCTGCTCGACCAGGCTAATCTGCTATTCATCCCCATCCTGAGTGTCGACGCTCACGAACGCTTTTCTGAATTCAGCCGCATCAATCAGCGCGGGCCACGCGAGATGGGCTGGCGTACGAATAGTCGCAACCTGAATCTGAATCGCGACTTCACCAAACTTCAAACCGAAGAAGTGCGAGCGCTGCTTCAAGTCATCAACACATACGGTCCGGACCTCTACCTCGATCTTCACGTCACCGACGGCGCAGACTATCAGTATGACGTCACGTACGGATACAACGGGCCCCATGCATGGTCACCCCGGATTGCATCGTGGCTTGATTCCCGCTTTCGGCCGTCCATCGACTCGGCACTGACCGCGATGGGGCACATACCCGGCCCGCTGCTCTTCGCGGCGGATGGTCGGCAGATGACCAGTGGAAACTACTGGTGGACAGCGGGGCCGCGCTTTTCGAACGGCTACGGTGACGCACGCCATCTGCCAACCGTCCTCGTCGAGAATCACTCGCTCAAACCGTACCGTCAACGCGTTCTCGGAACCTACGTCTTGCTCGAGTCAACACTCCGGTTGCTGGCCAGCGATTTCCGTTCGCTCCGTGCTGCCGCAACCGCGGATCGCGCATTAAGAAAGGACACGCTCACGCTTGCCTGGACAGTACCGGACGAAGAGTCGACCGGCAGCTCATGGACCGTAGCATCCACGACAGTTTCGCGCACAATGCATCTCAAAGGAATCCGATCGGAGCTGCGGGAGTCGCCGATTACCGGTACCGACCACGTCGCATGGACCGGTGAACCGGTAAACTCAGAGATTCCGGTCTTCCCGATGGTGGCTGCCTCTACCATTGCGGGCCGACCAGACAGGTACTTCATTCCGGCGGGCTGGTCCGAAATCACGAGGCTGCTGGAGTGGCACGGCGTGCATGTCGATCACATTTCACAACCGACGACCGTGCAGGCAATCATGACGCGCATTCCCGATGCGATGATCGAACCGCAGGCATTCGAAGGTCGGGCGAGGGTGACTCCCGGACAAGTTGTTACGGAACAACGCGATATGACGCTTATGCCGGGCGCGGCTGTCGTTTCCACCGATCAGGAGCTGGGCGACCTCGTCATGCTGCTGCTTGAACCAGAGTCGCCGGACTCCTTCCTTCAATGGGGATTTTTTCTGGAGATTATGCAGCGGACCGAATACGTCGAAGGCTACATCATGGAGCCGATGGCGCGGAAGATGCTGGAAGAGGATGCGGGATTACGAGCTAGGTTCGATGACATGCTGGCAACGGATTCGACGTTTTCCGCCAGCCCTCGCGCGCGACTGCAGTGGTTCTACGAACAGACGCCGTTCTACGACGATCAATACAAGCTGTACCCCGTCGGGCGTTCAATCGACTGATCGCCGTGACGAATGGCTGCGAAGATCGGTAGGCAGTGGCGCCCTTATTCCTGCTTCGACAGATCTTCGAGACTATGCCGGATCTGCCTCGACAACCGCGGTGTCGCCGACGACCCGTCTTGCGTCCGCCGCGGATTCGCGTTCGATTGCATCGTGGTCCTTTGTCTTGGTAATCGGGGCCACGAGCGAATACATGACCGGCACGAGCAGAAGCGTCAGGAATGTCGAGAACAGCATGCCGCCGACCACGGCGATTCCGAGTGGCTGTCTTGACTCACCCCCGGCCCCGAGGCCCAGAGCAATGGGCAGCACGCCGAAGATGGTGGCGAACGACGTCATGAGAATCGGTCTCAGGCGAATCTCGGAGGCTTCACGAACGGCGTCGAAGACGCTCTTACCCTGACGGCGAAGCTGGTTCGCATATTCGACGATCAGGATCGAATTCTTTGTGACCAGCCCGATAAGCATGATCAGTCCGATCTGCGAGTAAATGTTGAGGGTCTGGCCTAGCACTTCCAGAGACAGCAGTGCGCCGAAGACGGCGAGAGGAACTGCCAGCAGGATCGTAAACGGGTCGATAAAGCTTTCGAACTGGGCCGCAAGCACCAGGTAGATGAAGAGCAGAGCAAACACAAAGAACGAATACAGCTTTGAGCTCGCGGACCGGAACTCCAGAGATTGTCCGCTCAAGTCTGTTGTCAGATCGTTCGGCAGGACCTCGGCTCCGATTCGATCGAGATCCTCGAGCGCCTGTCCCAGGCCGACGCCCGGCGCCAGATTTGCATCCAGCGTAACGGAGCGTTTGCGATTGTAATGGTTGAGCGCCTTGGGAGCTGCCGTCTCCTGAAGGCTGACCACACTTGCGAGTTGCACCAGGCCGCCACCGCCTCGAAGGTAGATCTCCTCGATCGTGTCCGGTGTCGAGCGATTGGACGGTTTCATCTGTGCGATGACGTCGTACTGCTTCGCACCCCGCTTGAACTGAGTGACAACCTTGCCGCCCAGCATCATCTCCAGGGTAGACCCGATGTCCGTCACCGAGACGCCCAGACCAGCCGCCCGGTCTCTGTCAATCGTCAGGTCGAGTTGAGGCTTGTTCAGTCTCAGGTCGGTGTCCATGTTCACCATGTAGCCGAGTTCACTAGCCCTGGCCATCATCTGGCCTACCGCCTGGTTCAACTCGGTATAGTCGTCTCCCTGGACCACATACTCGACCGGCTTCGAACCGAACTGTCCCCCAAGGCTGGCGGGATTGATCAGGAAGGCAAGTACGCCGGGAATCGATATCAGGCGCGGGAAGAGCGATGCGACGATTTCTTGCTGCGTTCGATCCCGGTCGCCACGAGGTTTGAGCCGCAGAAACACGAATCCGTTCGTTACCTGACCGGGCCCTCCAAATCCGAGTCCAGCAGCCGTGAAGAGCCCCTCGCGCTCCGGAAGATCCAGAAGAACACCTTCGATCTCCCGCATATAGCCATCCATGTACTCCAGCGTCGACCCCTCGGGGGCGAGGACGAACCCGAACGCGATGCTGCGATCCTCCGTCGGGGCGAGCTCGTTCGGCAGGCTCTGGAAAAGAAAGAAACTGGCGGCAACGAGACCTACGGCAACCAGTACCATCATCAACCGATGCTTTAACGCGAAATGCAGCGTCGTGTCGTAGGTCCTCGTCAGCCACTCGAAAAACGCGTCGAACGAGCGGCTTGCCCAGCTGTCACCCGTGCCGTGAAGAGGCTTCAACATTCGTGAACACAACATCGGCGTGAGCGTCAGCGCCACGAATCCGGAGATGGCTACTGCTACGGCCACCGACAGGCCGAACTCATTGAACAGGCGTCCCACGCTGCCGGTCAGGAACGCAACGGGTACGAAGACGGCAACCAGCGCGATCGTTGTCGCGACGATGGCAAAGCCAATCTCTTTGGACCCGTCCAGTGAGGCTTGCCAGCGAGACTTGCCCATCTCCATATGCCGGTAGATGTTTTCCAGCATTACGATGGCATCGTCGACAACCAGACCGATCGCCAGCACGAGCGCAAGCAGCGTCAGGATGTTGATGGTGAAGCCCACGAAGAAGGCGACGGCGAACGTTCCGACGATGGAGATGGGTATCGCGACGCCTGGAATAAGCGTGGCGCGAAAACTGCGGAGGAAGGCCAGCACCACGAATATGACGAGCATCATGGCGATGAAGATGGTCTCGCCAACCTCATTGATCGAGTCGCGAATGAAGACGGAAGAGTCGTATGCCGTCTGCAGCTTCATGCCCGGCGGCAAGACCTCGGACAACACCGGAATTGCGTTCCTCACCGTCTCGGCTGTCGTGACGGTGCTCGACCTCGACTGCTTGACGATGCCGAGTCCGACCGCATTGACGCCGTTGTAGCGTGCAATCGTGCGCTCGTCTTCGGCCCCGATCTCAACCTCGCCGATGTCCCCCAGGCGCACCCGATCGTTCTGATTTTGCAGGACGATGATGTCCGCAAACTCGACGGGGCTTGCCAGCTCTCCTCGCGTTCGTACCGCAAACTCACGCTGGTCGCCTTCCACTCGACCACCGGGTATCTCGGCGTTGGCCAACCTGATGGCGCTCTCAACATCAGAAGTTGTCACTCCGCGGGCGGCCATCCGCAGCGGGTCCAGCCAGACGCGCATGGCGTATCGCCGCTGTCCGCCGATGAAGACCGATCCTATTCCCGGAAGGCGCTGTAGCCGCTCCTTCAAGACGAGCTCCGCCGTTTCGGATAGCTGGAGAAGCGAATGCCGGTCGCTCGAAAGGGCGAGCCAGAAGATTGGCTGCGCATTCGCATCCACCTTCGCGACGATCGGATCCTCCGCTTCACGCGGCAGTTGGCCCTTGATGCGCGACACCCGATCACGCACGTCGTTACCAGCCTCGTCGACATCCCGGCCCAACTCAAACTCGACAGTGATCGACGATCCCTGATCCTGGCTTGAAGATGTAATCGTCTTGATTCCCTCGAGCGTGGCCAACTGCTCCTCGAGGACGTTCGTGATTTCCGTTTCGACGACGCTCGAACTTGCACCCCGATACAACGTTGTGATGGATACGATGGGAGGATCGATGTCGGGATATTCCCGCACGGGCATTCGCGTAAAACCGATCACTCCGAAGAGAATGATCGCGATGCTCATCACGCTGGCGAAAACCGGCCGGCGTATGGAAATCTCGCTGAGTTTCATAGGGGCTTGATGTTAGCCTTCGGTCTGAGGAGGCGCATTTGAAGCTGGGGCCACCCTGGCGCCGTCGAACAGTTTCTGATGCCCGGCGCGGACAATACGATCGCCTACGCTGAGTCCTCCGACGACTTCGACGACATCTGGAAGTCGGGTGCCTAATTCTAACGCCATGCGCGACACGGTACTATCCTCGGCAATCACGAAAACGTACGGCTGGGATCCATCGATAAAGACGGCTTCACTGGGCACGGTTATCGCGTTCGCTCGTTCGCTGAGTACCGCCGCGACGTTCGCCGACATTCCGGGACGGAATTTTCGCTCTGGATTTCTCACACGGGCGACAACACGAGCGCTTCGGGTCGACGAATCCAGGACAGGCTCCACAACGCTGATCGTTCCGAGCAGCTGGTAGTCCGGGTACGCGGTCGTCGAAACGGTGACTTCGGAACCTCGCTCAAGCAAAGACAGATACCGCTCAGGTACGGAGAAGTTGACTCTCAGTTCATCGACCTGTGCCAGCTCGGTGATTGTTTGGCCAGCCCGGAGAAAGGTGCCGGCACTGACCTGTCGTGCACCGACGAGGCCTGAGAACGGCGCCGTGATGACGGTCTTGCTCAGTCGAGTCTTTGCAAGCGAGACGTTAGCCTCCGCCACCTTCAGGCTGGCTGCGGCATCGTCAAGGTCCTGCGGCGCGCCGGCTCCGAGGTCGACAACTGTTTTGATTCGGTTGTAGGCCACCTCGCTCTGATCCCTCAGAGCTTCTGCTCGGGCCAGTTCCGCCGCCAGCTGCGCGTCATCGATCTTGGCGATCAACGCACCTCGCTTTAAGAACCCGCCTTCGTTATACGGAATGCGCTGGATGACTCCGTCGATCTCGGCCGTGACCATGATGGACTCGCCCGCCTGTATGGTTCCCACTGCTTCGAATCGATCGACAACTGTACGGGGTTCTACGACTGCGATTTCGACAGGCGTCGGTGGCATGGTGAAACCGCCACCGCCTTGCTCGTCGGCTCCACATCCGGCGGATAGGGCGAGGGTTGTCGCGACGCCAAAAGCGACAAGGGTTCGTTGGGTCATCGAGTTCACTGGTCTTCGGACCGCTGCTGAGTAGGAAAGGGATATACGCCGGATGTCAGCCGGGAAAGCGAGGCGGCTGCCTTGACTGTGCGAACCAGCGCCTGCGAGTAGCGCTGCTGTGCTGCAGCAAGGTCCGCGCCGAGACGTACAAGTTCGAATGCAGTCGACCGGCCGTTGCGGTATTCGATCAGACCGATACGAACCTGCTCCTGCGATGCGTCAACTCCGCGCCTGGCAATCGCGAGGCGCTGCTTGCCATTCACCAGTTCGCGGTGAAATCTCCGGACCTGCTCTTTGAGCACGCGTACGCTGCCTTCATATCTTTGCTCGGCTCGCTCGACCTCCGCCCGCAATCGATCGATCTCACCACCACGCCTCCGGGGACCGATCGGGATCGTCACGTCAACTCCAACGCTCCAACGGGGGAACTCGAACTCGCCGACTTGCCTGAGCGCATCGGCGAAATTCCCGGCACTGGCGCTTCTGAGTGTGTCGGAGCCGAAGATCACGTCGCGAGCGTCTCCGGACAGTCCGTTGGAACCGAGCGTGCCCACCAGATCCACGCGCGGAAGGCGGTTGCGCCTCTCGGCACGCAGACGCACGTTGGCCTCATCGATATCGCGGCGGGCCATGTCAAGTGCCCTGTTCGCTTCGACGGCTCTTGCCACAAGTTCGTCCGGGTCATCGATTTGCAGATCCGCGGGCGGGCTGTCGACGGGACGGTACCGGGCAATAGCGCCTGAAGGTGACGCGCCAATCAGCGTCACGAGCTGATCCGAAATACTATAGAGGGCCTCCTGGCGATCGATCTCGGCCAACTCCTGCTCGGCCAGAAACACCTTTGCATTCTCGACCTGATTCGGTCCCACGAGGCCGGCCCGGGCGCGCTGTTGAGATTCGGTAAGAAGGGCGGCCGCCCGCTCCCTGATCAGTCCCTGCACCGCAAGGTCTCGCTCTGCAGCATAGAGATCCCAATAGAGTTCCACGACTGCCGCCTGCACCGTGTGTACGGCATCGTCCAGATACGCCTCCATCGACGACTCGCCAAGTCGGGCCACCCGCAAGTCAGCGTCGGCAGCCACTCCGCTGCCAGCGAGAAGGGGCTGGCGGACAGTCAGTTGAGCATAGGTCGTGTACTGGGGATTGAGTGCGGCGAAAGACGAGTTCGTACTTGCCCGGACGGCCTGAAGCGATGTTGACAATTCAGTTCCCGTTGTGAGTCGCGTTCGGAAACCGGACAAGAGGGACGATTGATTGTTGGTGAGGACTGACGCACCGGAGAACGGGGAGGAGGTGGGTACCTCGTCGCGCTGCGTCGCGGCCTCCGAGAAGAATTCCGGGTCGAAGCCACCGCGCTCCCGCCGCGTTCTTCCTCGTGCAGCCGCCAACGCGGCTTGAGCGTCCAGGATAATCGTTGAGTTCTGCATCGCCAGATCGATGGCTTCCGCGAGTGAGAGAGGTTCGCCTTCGAATCGAGATAGGGCTTCCGCCAGGGCGCTGTCTGGAGTCGCAGGCACCTGGGCGACGGTGGTCGACGACACACTTGCGGCGCCGAGCGAAATCACGGCGCACACGCGTGCCAGAAATCGGATAGACTGCATTGATGGTGAAAGGGTGAGGGCAGCAGAATGATATTCAGTCGGAGCGCACTGCTAAACGACTCCAGTCAACAATTGACAGGACTCAACTCATCAACTGACAAATCGTATAATTTCAGTAAACTACCGCTCCAGCGCTACAATCGAAAACCAGTTCTAGTTGCGGCCGCTCACACATCTGTGACGCTGTGCCGGTCGCGGGGTTGTGTTTGTCCCGCAATGGCGTGTAAATATGCGGAGCATTTCGACATCTCCGGAGGCCCACATGGACAGATCGCTTACCGCCCGACTCAGCATCATGATGTTCCTGCAGTTCTTCATCTGGGGGGCGTGGTACGTGACCGTGGGCAATTATATGGCGGCAAACGGAATGGCCAGCTTGACGCACTGGCCGTACACCGTGAATCCGATCGCTGCCATCATTGCGCCGTTCTTCCTCGGCCTGGTGGCGGATCGATATTTCTCGACGGAGAAGGTTCTTGCCGTGCTGCACCTACTGGGCGGCGCCATCATGTTGTTCGTGCCCCAGCTGGTCGCGAACCCGACCATGTTCATCCTGATGCTGCTTGCGTACAACCTGTGCTATATGCCGACGCTCGGGCTTGCGAACTCACTCGCGTTCCACAACATCGACGATCAGGAAAAGCAGTTTCCGCTGATCAGAGTGTTCGGGACGATCGGATGGATCGTTGCCGGCTTTTTCATCGCGATTGTTCTCGGGATGTTTGCCGGTGAACAGCTTCCGGACACGACACCCTTGCCGCTGTACACGACAGGCGTGGCGAGCCTGTTGCTGGGTGTCTACTGCTTCTCGCTGCCGCACACGCCGCCGCCCGCGGCGGGAGAGCACGTATCCGTGCGCAGCATCCTGGGACTGGACGCCTTCAAACAACTCGGGAGTCGACCGTTCTACGTATTCATCGTGAGCTCCCTGCTGCTCTGCATTCCCCTCGCGGCCTACTACAATTTTGCGCCGATCGTCATCAAGAACGCGATCTACGACGTGGGTGTTGATCAGTACGGCAGCGGCTCATCGACGTACTGGATCCTGAGCACGGTCTTCCCGAATCCATCCAGCCTCATGACGCTGGGACAAATTTCAGAAGTCGTGTTCATGCTTCTAATGCCTCTGTTCTTCAGGAAACTCGGTGTGAAGTGGATGTTGACGGTCGGCATGGGAGCCTGGGTAGTTCGCTACATATTGTTCGCTGCTGGAGCACCGGGCAGTGTGTTCTGGATGCTCGCTGGCGGCATTCTCATGCATGGCATCTGCTACGATTTCTTCTTCGTAACGGGACAGATCTACGTCGACAAGAAGTCCACTGCGGCCGTACGCGGGCAGGCCCAGGGATTTCTCGTTTTCGTCACATACGGAGTCGGTATGTTGATCGGAGCCCAGGTGGCCGGCAACATCTTCAATCGCTTCCTCGGCGGGGCAGACGCTCTGAATCTTGCTCAATGGCAGGACTTCTGGTTTGTCCCGGCCGGATTCGCGGCCCTTGTGATGGTGCTGTTTGCCTTTCTGTTTAACGACAAGGTGGACGACGGGGCAGAGACGCCGGCAGCGTAGCTCTCGGACGTTCGCGAAGCACGGCGAGGGACCGATGGACAGACGACAGTTTTTGGTTACCGGTTCAACGGCCACGGGCGCTCTGGTTCTGCTCGGTCCTGGTTGCGTTTCCAGTGACAAGACAGACACAGGGTCCGCTGTAAACGAGAAGGCTGCCATGGATTCGATTTTCGAAATCTCGCTGGCGCAGTACTCTCTGCACCGGGCATACCGTGATGGCGTTCGAGACCCGATGAACTTTGCGGCCGAGGCGCGCGGCGAGTTCGGCATCGGAGCCATCGAGTACCTCAGCAGGGACATGAGGGGGAGAGAAAGAGAGCCGGACTATCTTGCGGAGTTGAAGTTGCGAGCCGACGGCGAGGGCGTTCGCGGGCTTCTGATCATGGTGGACGGGGAAGGAAATCTGGGAAGTAGCGATCCAGGAGTGCGTCGGTCCGCCGTAGAGAACCATTTCAAGTGGGTCCAGGCGGCGAAATTTCTTTCGTGTCACTCAATCCGCGTCAATGCCATGATCAACGCGGAGTCTCTGGCATACGACGCGCAGATGAAGCTATCTGCCGACGGTTTGAGGCAGCTCGTTGAGTTCGCCGCGGGCCTGGAACTGAACGTAATCGTCGAGAATCACGGGGGTCTGTCGAGCAGCGGAGAATGGCTGTCGGGCTTGATGGAGATGGTTGATCATCCTCGTTGCGGAACGTTGCCCGACTTCGGCAATTTCTGTATCGAGGGTTCGGCCTATCCCGTCGATGGATGCAATGTTATGTACGACTACTATCGCGGAGTCGAAGAGCTGATGCCGTACGCGAAGGCAGTCAGCGCGAAGTCGTACGATTTCGACGAGGCTGGAAACGAGACTACCCTGGACTACGAGCGACTGATGCGGATGGTCCTTGACGCCGGCTATCGCGGTTACGTAGGAATAGAGTACGAGGGGAGTGTGCTCTCCGAGGGTGACGGGATACGAGCAACGCGCGACCTGCTGCTCGCCGTGCGAGAG
>JABDKH010000122.1 GCA_013002345.1 Rhodothermales bacterium | reverse complement strand
AAGAAAAGCCTGAAGGAGGGAGTCAAGATTCGTCGTCTGGCGGCACGCCTTCAGGGGACCGTGCAGGTGATGACCGGCATCTCGTCCGCTGCCGTGTTGTTCTACGGAGGTGTCCTCGTACTCGGCGGCTCGCTCACGCCCGGCGAGTTGCTCGTCTTCCTCTCGTATCTGAAGGCGATGATGAAGCCGGTACAGGACTTTGCCAAATACTCGAGCCGGCTGGCCAAGGCATCGTCTGCAAGTGAGCGCGTCATGGAACTGTTCGCTGAAACGCCGACCGTCGTTGACGCGCCCGACGCCGTCCCGGCGCCGGCCTTCAAAGGAGGCATCACGTTTCGTGAAGTCGGATTCTCCTACGGGAATGGGCATCCGCATCTGCAGGATGTAGATCTGACGATTGCACCCGGAGAGCGCGTCGCGATCGTGGGGGCATCGGGCCACGGGAAGTCGACGCTCGTCAGTCTGGTGCCACGACTCTATGATCCGCAGCACGGCGCAGTTCTGCTGGATGGGACGGACCTGAAACGCTACACGATCGAATCGGTGCGACGACAGATCAGCATCGTGCTGCAGTCGTCCACATTGTTTGCAGCCAGCGTTGCAGAGAATATCTCGTACGGCTGTCCCGATGCGTCGCTTGAGGATATTCGCGATGCGGCACGCCTGGCCAACGCCGACGAGTTCATCACCGACCTGGCGGACGGCTACGATACGATCCTCGGTGAAGGGGGATCGACGATTTCAACCGGACAGCGACAGCGCATCGCACTGGCCAGGGCCGCTGTGCGCCGAACGCCGATCATGATTCTTGATGAGCCGACGACAGGGCTCGACGAGGCCGCGCGGCAGAATGTGATCACGGCGCTGGAGCGCGTTAGTGAAGGCCGCACCGTACTCCTCGTGACGCACGACCTGGATCTTGCCGCCCGTGCAGATCGAGTTGTGTACGTGGAGGAGGGAAGAGTTCTCGAGAATGCGTCGCACGAAACGCTCCTGGCGAATGGGGACAGCTATGCACGCCTCTATCGTCTTCAGCAACAAGGATTTGCAGACGGGGCGGCCGCATGAGTGCATCATTACAACATGGACAGACCGTGTCGGACAACCCGTACGTCTTCGTCGTCGGATGCCCTCGCTCCGGGACCACGCTGCTGCAACGTATGCTGGATAGTCATCCGCTGTTGGCCGTGGCGAACGATACGCACTTCATTCCGCGCGCACTGGCGGGAATGGGAGAGGCGAATCCCGAGCTGACGCCGGAGCTCGCCGAGAAGGTGTGGGCGTATCATCGCTTCAACCGGTTGGGTCTGACGAGAGACGACCTGGATGCAGCCGCTGCGGACTCCCACACTTACAGCACATTCGTCAGTCGCCTGTACGACACGTTCGGTCGAAAAAGGCAGAAGCCGCTCGCCGGTGAGAAGACGCCGGACTATGCGCGGCACATCCCGGTTCTGCACGGGCTGTTCCCGCGTGCCCGCTTCGTCCACATCGTTCGCGACGGTCGCGACGTGGCGCTGTCGGCGCTCGACTGGGCCACGCCGAAGAAGGGACCGGGGCGATGGACGCTGTGGGATTCGCATCCGGTGGCGACGTGCGCACTCTGGTGGCGGTGGCAGATCGAAGGGGCACTCGAGGCGCGTTTGCTGCTCGGGCCGGATGTCGTCTACGAGGTTCTGTACGAAGATCTCGTCGCCGCACCGGAGACTCAGCTCAGACGCATCGCGCGATTCCTCGATCTCGAGTACGACAGTGCAATGGAGCAGTATAACAGGGGAAAGATTCGACAGGACTCGAACGCCTCGGCCAAGTCCGCATGGCTGTCGCCGACTTCGGGTCTGCGTGACTGGCGGCAGCAGATGGCGCCCGACGATGTCTCCGTCTTTCAGGCACTTGCCGGCGACCTGTTGAACGCGCTGGGGTACGAGACCACAACCTCTGCCGCTGGCGGCCCGGTTGCCCGCGTCTCGGAAGAGTGCCAGTCGTGGTGGAACGAGTGCGACGGCAAGCCCGCGACACGACGCCGCGCGGACCGGCGACTGACGACAACGGAGGGTTCATGATGCTCCCTCCGCACGAACTGCATCTTGCCGAACGCGACGCGGTCCTGCCCGGATTGCGCGTACTTCTCGACGCCGACGCGGTCCGCGACTTGCTCGAGTCCCGCACCGGAGAGAGCTTCGAGGGATTGCGCCGAATGTACGTCCGGTACAAGCCGGGCATGAACCTCCTCGTCGGCTACGGGCGTGACGGAGCCATTGAGTGCTACGCAAAGACGTTCCGCGAGGCGGATCGCGTCAAGCTCGACAAGGTCCGTGAGAGAGACGCGTTCGACGATGATCGCTTCGCGCGTTTTGTGATCGAAGATCCCGCGATCGTCCTCGCACCATTTCCGGCCGACGCCAAGCTGCCGGCACTGTCCCGGCTTCACAGCGACCGGGGCATGCGGCATCTGGCTCGAATGGCGAAGGTCAAGCGCAGAAGGTTGACGGTAGAGAGACTCCGGTACAAGCCCGAGCGTCGATTCGTGGGGCAGATCCGTGAACGGGACATCCCCGTGGCGTCGTTCAAGACATACACGGATCGGGGTTTCGAGCGAGCGCGGAAAGGACTGCAGGTCGCACACGGACGGAATGACGTGAAAACGCCCGACGTGCTGGCGATTGCACCGCGGTTGCGGACCATCCTGTTCCGATGGGTGAGCGGACGGTCCTTGCACGATCGACTGCTGGAAGGCTCGTGGCCGGTTGATGGCATCGAGGCGGTCGGCGGGGCGCTGTCCAGGCTTCACACGCTCCCGCCGGAAGGACTCTCAGTGTGGTCAACATCTCGCATCGGTGAGTTTACGGCGGAAGCTCGCGCTGCGATCGAGGTGCTGATGCCCGGGCGTGCGGGCCAGCTCGACCGTTTAGTGCAGCGCGCGCTGGCAGGTATCGTTGACGCGCCCGGATCTCCGCGCTTCCTGCATGGAGATTTTAACGCTGAACAGATTATCCTGACGGAGCGGGATGTTCACTTTCTCGACTTCGATCGATCGGCCGCGGGACGGCCGCAGATCGACCTCGCCACGTTTGCGGCGCACCTTGAACTGGACACCAGCTCCGGCCAGATCGATGCCGCCGGTGCTGAGCATCTCCTGCATACGCTGGTGGATGGATACCGTCGCGAAGGCGGGGAGATCACAGCCGACTTTTCCGCGCTGACGTCGCTCGTTCTGCTCCAGCTCGCGCTCACGCCGTTTCGGCGGGGCGAACCCGACTGGCATGATGGCGTCGGCTCCATCCTCGACCGATGTGAGAAGCTGCTTGAGAACCCCGCGGCACGCCGACACAGCGTTCTATCCCGGACGTCCTCGCGCGAAAGATCTAGTGCAGGCGATCGTCAGACGGATATCACCGATGCGGCAGAAGCAGCAGATGCCGCTCTCCTAACGAAAGCGCTCGATGCGGATCACATGCACCTTGTGTTCGCACGTCTGAGCAATGAAAATCCGTCTCATCCCGCCCTTCCTTCGATGGCGTCCGCACGGCTGCTGAAGCGACGTGCGGGAAGACGATTTGTCGTCGAATACAACGGACCTGATCCGCGCCGAGATGTGGTCGGGAAGGTCAGGGTTAAAGGGCTGGACCGTCGATCCTTCGACGTAACGACGAAGCTTCACGACCTTGGATTTCGTGCCGATGGCAACGAGTCGTTCGCTGTGCCCGAGCCGGTGGCGACGGTACCCGAGTTGCACATGAGTCTCTATCGCCGGATCGACGACCGGAGTTCGTCGTCGTGGATCGAGTCGTCGTCTGCGCCCTCAGTCGCTGCGCAGATCGGGCGTTCACTCGCCCGCCTGCATCTGGTCGAACCGCTCACGAAGCGGACTCATACGCTCGACGATGAGTTGACCATCCTGACGGATCGACTGGGTCGATTCGAAGCGTTGCGACCCGACGATGCGAAACGCGTACGTCGAATCGGGGAGGCGGCGCGGAGACTGTTCGCAGGACTCTCCGTACAGCCCGTACGGGGGATTCATCGTGACTTCCATCCGGACAACATCATTGTCGACCGGGAGCGGATCTACTTCATCGATTTCGATTTGTACGCGGTTGGTGACGCAGCGATCGACGCCGGTAACTTTGTGGGACACATCGTCGAATGGTCGCTTCGCCGATTCGGGCACGAGCACGCGCTAGACAGCGTTTGCGAAGCATTCTGTCAGAGCTATCTGGCGCACGGCGGTCCCTCGGACTACGATCGGATACAATCTTTCGCCGCGCTCACCATGGCCCGGCACATTCACCTGAGCACCACCAGATCCGGTCGCGCTCACATCACGGAGAAATTGATCTCTTCGTGTGAGGCACGGCTCGGACCACGGGTAACGGCAGCATGAATTCAGGAGGCTGCAAAACATGAACCACCTACTATCGGCATTAGTCAACATCGGAAGCGGTGCCGCCCGGTCGACCCTGGCCACAGCCAGTCTGACTGTTGCAACATTCGTCGTGTCGACGCTGTTTGTCGCCACTCCCGCGCAGGGGCAGGACGGATTCATCCGTGCCAGAATCAACCGCACCTCGCCCACATCCTTTCACGTGCAGGCGGGTCGGGAGCAGGGTCTCGACGAGCACGCCATTGTCGACGCTTTCAGCGATACAGCGTATGTGGGTAGTCTGAAAATCGTAGACGTGTCGGAGGGTGCTGCCGAGCTCGCCTTTCTACGCGATGACCTGATTGGCCAGCAGCAGAGGCGGCCGACATTGACAGCCGGCGACTACCTGTATCTGCGGTTCGCCGTCGGTGATGCAGGACTCGATCGTACGCGCGGGCGTGTCCGTACGCCGGGTTTCCTCGACGTTGATCTTCAGTTTGCCAGCGCATACGATTCGAACATCGACCACAACGACGAGCCGGTGGAGT
>JABDKH010000121.1 GCA_013002345.1 Rhodothermales bacterium | reverse complement strand
ATCCCGGGTCTTGATGTCCAGGCCTCCGTGGAAGTGCCCGTCACGCATCTCCGCGTAGTTTCCGGACAGCACAAGGGGAATGCCCAGCGGGGACCGAAAATAGTCCGTCGGGTAGGTAGTCCTTTCGATCGGGGCCCTCAGCGGGAGGATCGGAAGAAGCAAAACGGGAAGTAGGAAAGCGGTTGTCGCGCGCACGAATCAGGTGGGATAGACGTCGGTGTACGGGGAACAACTACAGGTATGTACCGGGAAAAGCTGAAGATGTTGCTGGTGCCGTTCCCGTCAGCCACGCTGGTCGCGCTTCCTGACCTTGACAACAATACGCGACTTGCCGAATCTGTCCGCGGAATCTAGATTCGCGGGGCAGAAACTATCATCACCAGAAGTAAAAGTAGAAGACCTTGACCAGCCCCACGAGCGAGCACCCATTGCGCATTGCGATTGTCGGCGCAGGACCAGCCGGATTCTATGCATCTGAACACCTGCTCAAGCAGGAGGCCATTCCCGTGGCCGTTGACCTGTACGATCGTCTCCCCACGCCGCACGGCCTCGTGCGAGCCGGGGTGGCGCCGGACCACGAAAAGATTCGAAATGTGACGAGAAAGTTTGAGGCCACTGCTGATCGACCAGGGTTTCGCTACTTCGGCAACGTTGAGGTGGGAACGCACGTCACGGTCGACGAACTCCGGCAATTCTATCATATGATTTTGTTCACTACCGGGGCTCAAATCGACCGGAGACTTGGTATTGAGGGCGAAGATCTTCCGGGATGCCATCCTGCAACCGAGTTTGTCGCCTGGTACAATGGCCATCCGGATTTTGCCGATTTGAAATTTGATCTCAGTCAAGAGGCCGTCGCGGTAATTGGGGTCGGCAACGTTGCAGTGGACGTCGCCCGCATCCTGTGTAGAACCAGGGAGGAGCTCGCGACCACTGATATTGCCGACTATGCCCTGGATGCGCTGGCCAACAGCGGCGTGAAACGTGTGTACATGCTCGGACGACGGGGTCCAGCTCAGGCAGCATTTACGAATCCCGAGATCAAGGAATTGGGCGAGATGGCCGGTGCATCAACACACATTGATGCGCGAGACCTCGATCTAGATCCGCTTTCACAGGCTCGTCTTGAGGCCAATCCGGATCGTCTGACGCAGAAGAAACTCGAGATCATGCAGGGCATGGTAGACTCCGGTGACGATAAACCGAAGAAGCTGTTTGTTCGCTTTCTCGTCTCTCCCACGATGTTCGTCGCAGGGGCAGATGGTGGTCTTGCCGGCGTAGAACTCGTTCGAAACACGCTGGTCGAGGGCAAGGGCGATCGATTAGGCGCAAGACCGACGGACGAGACCGAGATGCTGGATGTGGGACTTGCATTCAAGTCGGTCGGCTATCGCGGCGTTCCTGTTCCGGGCGTGCCATTCAACGACGACTGGGGTGTGATTGCGAATGAGAATGGTCGGATTGTGGACGAAGATGGTGTACACGTCCGAGGGCTTTACGCTGCCGGCTGGATCAAGCGCGGAGCGACAGGAGTGATTGGAACGAACAAGGCCTGCGCCGCCGACACCGTCGAACGGATGGTGGCCGACATTGACGCGGGCAATTATCTGGCACCAGACCAGGCGGATGGCGAGGCGGTTCTACGCCTCATCAAAGAGCGTCAGCCCGATCACTTCACCTTTGAAGATTGGAGAGCACTGGACGCAGTGGAGCGCGAGAATGGCGAGAGCCAGGGCCGACCTCGCGTGAAGCTCACGAACGTGAGCGAGATGGTCGAGCGGGTCCTGCGATAGAGCCGGTCGGTTGCGACCTGGTGTCGTGCCGAACTTCGTTCGCTTCCCCGAATTCAATGATCCCCATCTTGCCATGGCCGGGGCCAGAGCCTCCACGCTTATGGCAACACCTTAACCTAAGGCCATATCTTGTTGCAGTACAGCAGTATCTCGTGATCTCAGTGCGGACGAACCTCTGGATTATTCTTCTATTTGTAGCCACACCGATCGTAGAGATGGCTTTGCTGGTGCGGCTTGGTAGTATCCTCGGATTCTGGCCAACGATCTTGATCGTCGTTCTCACGGGCGTAATGGGAGGCTCGTTGGCTCGTCGTCAGGGCCTGGCCACGTGGCTACGCTTCAACAAGAGTCTGTCGTCCGGTCGGCTGCCGAGTGACGAGATCTTTGACGGCGTCATCATCCTCATATCCGCCGTCCTTCTGCTGACACCGGGTGTGATTACCGATCTGGTCGGCTTTCTTGGTCTCATACCCCCCACCCGCCACTGGCTCAGGCGAAGGATCGGGGCCAGACTCAGACGAACAAGTTCAGATACCGCCTGGTCTTCTTTGTTTGGAGCCAGTACCCAATCGACTCCGGAGCAGGAAGACCCGGCGAATGACGACGGTTGGAGCGGGCAGGCGGCTCCAAAACCTCGTCACAGCAGAACGGGTGGATCCGTGCAGAATTAACGTGAACTGCTTCTGCGACTCCTAGTCGTCGACACGTACGGCGACGTTGAAAGCCTTCGAAAGAGACGTGATCATCTCACGTTCGAATTCGTTGAAGCTGCCATCTGCTTCGGCGATGTACGTCAGGTCATCGAGTACAGCGAGGCGCTGAAGGAAGGGCAACTTGTTCTTGAGGGCCGAAACGGACCGGGTCAACTCTTCCTCGCCAGGGCCTTTGGCGTACGCGGCGAGTGAATCGCGCAGGATGTCACGGATCTCGGCCTCGGCCAGATCGGGCTGCCACTGGCTCATTCGTTCCAACATTGCCGCGATCTCCGCGTCACTCAGTTGGCTATCGGTACTGTGCGCAAGGACGATGTACACGAGGCCCAGGTCGTGAAGCAGAGTCCAGTCTTCATCTTCCTCCTCATCAGAGGCTTGCTGCAGCGCGTCGCTGGCCTGAGCCTTCAGTCCCCAGGCGCCCGCAAGGTGAGAGATGAACGTCCGTTCGCGGCCGAGAAGCACGCCATCCGCTCGAGCGATGCGCACCACATCCTCCAGCGCACGTCGGCGTTCGTCCGGTTCTAGTGAATCATGAAGGCGATCGATAGCGACCACGACCTCGTCGGAGGCGTCGGGATCGAGGAATATCGCGAGGGACTCCATCGCCAACTCCCGTACGTCGTCCAATTCAAGATCAGATCGCCAGCCATGAAGGAGCTGAACAATCGTGTCCATCTCGCTGGCGGATAATTGCGAGTCAGTTCCATACGCCAGAGCGAGGTACACAAGCGCGAGATCGTGGACTCGGCTCCAGCTTTCTCTGGGATCTAGCATGAGCATGAATAGAAGTGAGGTGGGTCGGTCGGCGGCGGGCCGTATACCTGCCAAACTTACACAATTGCCGGAGAGACTACCATACTTCCAAGATGACCCTCCGCGGATGTTGAGGTGTGTCGCATCACGACGCGGGTGCATTCCGGTCGTAATTGAGCAGTTGCGACGGATTGCGCGACAGGGGGCCACGATTCGTGGCCGGCAGGCCGTAGAAATACCGCTGAACGACTTGCCAGAAGCGTGACAAAGCACGTCGGCGAGGGATGCCGCAGGACACCAAAACACACTACGTCGAGCCCGCGACCAACTCAGATTCGACGCCGCTCATTTCAGCAAGTCGTGCCTTAAGAACGGAATACCGCTCTCTCTGCGTGTGCAGCAGCCAGGCGAACAAGAGATTCAGCAGCGTGATTTCCAGGATGAAGTATAGCAGCGGCTGCTGCACAATGCACGCGGCGAAGATCGCAATCGTCCTGGGATTATTGCTCATCAGCGACCAATGACGCATGGTCGAGATGTTCACCGAGCGATACAGATCTCTGGCTCGACTGAAATCAGGCTCTCCGGTGTCCTTGGTTTGACCGAGCCGCGTCAGAAGTTCTCCGTCGTAGGACGAAAAACGATACTGGATATTGAGATACACGTAGTAGATCCAGGCGAAGACTTTCGAGATGCCGGTCCTTCGGGCCATCTCCGCCTGCTGGTCTTCGACGTTGACGAAGCTGGCGCTTTCCTTTCCGTAGACCCAATGGTCATACATCTGTCGTTGAAACTCGTACGCACTTGACTGCGCAAGATGGCTGATGCCAGCGGCGACAACCACTGCGATAACCCAGGTTCCGTGCTCAAGGGCCGTCGCGAATGCCAGGCTGGCGTACACGAGCACGATGGTCAGGTGATCACAGACCCCGTCCATGACGCGGCCGAACTCGCTTGTCTGTCCCGTCAGGCGAGCCAGCTGCCCGTCCGCACCGTCCATGATATGCCACATGATCATGCATGCGAAGCCGGCAACGCTCAACTCCCATTGTTCATAATGGAAGTACGCCCAGGCAGCGAGCACACCAAACCCCATACCGAACATCGAAACCACATTCGGAGTCACGCCCAGGCGTGCAAACCAACCGACAAACACCCTGCTGATCGGGTGTATGAAGTAGAGGTTCGAAAGGCCTTCGATCTCCCGGGTCCTTTTGACCTGAACAGAAGACGCCATATGGTTCAGGATGAGTGTTCTGGGTTGGAGCCGGGGTGAGATCGTCGGAGTCGAGGCCTAATGTCCGTCGCCCGCGCACCAGAAACAAGTTTTGTGGCTTTACCGGCCGTTATGGACGGTACGCCGTGAGCGCAAGCAACGAAGCCCGCCACGGCCGAAGCAAAATGCCCGGCTTCTTCCGGGCATAGTCCCTCCACGCGTTTTAACACGTAGGCGGCAAGATAGGTATCACCGCAGCCCGTTGTGTCAATTTCGTCTGATACTCGATAGGCCGGAATGTCGTAAACGCCATCTCGCGTTGCGACCAGGGAGCCGTCGCGACCCATCGTCAAGAGCACCTCACGCGCACCCTTGTTCCTGAACCAGTCCAACGCCTCAAGCACCGACGTCGCTCTCGAAGCCGACAGCGCCTCTTCTCTGCTCGCCTTCACAATCGTAGAGAGTCGAACGTAGTCCGCTAGCGCCGGATTTCGAACATGCGTAACCGGTCCAATGTCGCTACTGCGTATAAGTCCCTGTATATCCAGTGCTGTGAGCGCGTCTTTGGGGGCAGCTGCCAGGCACTCCACTTCCATGTCAACGAGGGTCAAGGGGCCAAATACATATACCGCTGCGTCGCCCGGAACGTCACTCGATTCGAACGCCGTCGCCGTGGACAGCAGGCGCTGTCGTCTGCCATCCGGGTTCCCGCTCCAATATTCATTCACGAATGTGGTTGTCGCCGAGGAGGACAGGACCTCGACCTCCACACCCAGCGCCACCAGTTCCCTTGTAAGTGACGGGACATCATCAGGTGCCATCCTCGTGATGACCCGCACGTTTGCGCCCAGGCGCGTGGCCGCCTGCGCACCATACCAGGCATTCCCGCCCGGTTGGGCAAACGGCTGTAACAGCTCGTGCCGGATCAGATCACGTGTGATATGTCCGAGAAAGCAAAGGTTGATTGGCGGATCCAGACAGCAATTGAAACGCTCTTCGACTAGTTTTCGCTCGCAAAGATTCCTTCTACTTCTTGCCGAACTGCATGAAAGAGTTCATCTCTGTTGACGAGGCCGAATCCATTATCGCGGCTCACGTGCGCACCATGTCTGCCGAGTTTGTTTCGCTCGACTCCTCATACGGACGCACGCTGTCCAGTTCGATTCTGAGTGAGCGCGACATCCCGCCGTTTGATAACTCGGCGATGGACGGTTTCGCTGTTCGAGCCAGCGAAGTAGACACAGTGCCTGTTGAACTGTCCGTCTCTCAGGAGATTCGCGCTGGCGGCTTTCCCCGGGATTCGCTTCTGGGTGGAACGTGCGCGCGAATACTGACTGGCGCGCCAATTCCCAGCGGCGCTGATGCCGTGGTGCCGGTCGAGTGGACTGAGGGTGACGATCCCGTGCGGTTTCTGCGTTCCCCTTCTGTCGGTCACGCGATTCGCATCGCTGGCGAGGATGTTGCCGCCGGGCACATGATCTTCAGTGGAGGGGAGATCGTGACGCCCCCGGTCGTCGGAATGCTGGCAGCTGTCGGGTGTAGCGATGTCCCCGTGAGCGTTAGGCCTGCGTGCTCGATCATCGCCACGGGAGACGAACTCGTACGTCATGACCGGCAACCGGAGCGCGGTCAGATTCGAAACTCCAATGGTCCCGCGCTGGTTGCGCAGGTCGTGTCGGCCGGTGGCAGAGTCGCGAGAGAACTTACCGCACGCGACAACCCTTCGTCATTGAACGAGTGCCTCACTGCAAGCCTGGAGGACGATCTCGTCATTCTGTCCGGCGGAGTATCCGTGGGCGCGTATGACCATGTGAAGGACGTGCTCGACAACCTGGGCGTGCGGCTCCTGTTCTGGAAGGTGAAACAGCGTCCAGGAAAGCCGCTCGTGTTTGGAGTTCGCGGCGAGACCCTTGTATTTGGCTTACCCGGCAATCCTGTTTCTTCCTCGATCTGTTTCGATCGATACGTTCGCACGACGATAGCCCGGATGCTGGGACGTAGCACCGTCGAGCGGCCCAGGCGAATCGCAACACTCGCCGAATCGATGACGAAGGTGCGCGGCTTACAGTATTTTGCCCGGGGCTACTTGCGTTATTCTGACGACAACGCGCTCCTCGTCGTGCCAACGGGCCCCCAGGGATCCGGTATCTATTCGTCGATTGCCCACGCCGACTGCATCATACATCTACCCGAGGAAATGGAGAACCCTGAGCCGGGAGTCAGCGTCGAGGTGGAACCGTTGACGTGGTGACGTGGCGTCCTGACTCCGAATTGCATCCGTTACGGCTTATGGTGGCGACGATCACCGTGATCCTGCCGACTCGACCTCGCGCGTGTTGATACTCCACTATGCGCGCCAACCTGTGGTTCTCACGGATGCCGAGTACCGCGTGCAACCACCTCTCTATGGCCCTGACGCTACCGGAGGACCGTTCTGTAGATGCATCCCATTACTAGCGCAGCAGCACAATCTTGCCGCTGTGCGTCGACGTTCCGGACGAGGCAAGAAAGAGGTATACGCCATCTGGCAAGGACGGTACATCCCACTCAATGTTCACCGTTTTGTCAGGATCACGAGTACCGACGAGCCTTGCAACCTCCCGTCCAAGCAGGTTGAAGACCACGACTTCGACAGGCTCGTCCGCTCCCGATACCGCGAACGTTACGCGATCCGAGACCGGATTCGGATAGATACCAACCTCGAGTCTCGGATGTAGCCGTTTAGTTGGGTCAACTGAGGTTGAGGTTATGGCCACCATCAGTGAGTCTACAGTGACCGGAGCTCCGCCCGTCTCATCGAAGTAGCTCTTGAACCGATCAACCTGCGGGCCGGAGTACTGGTACAGATCATCTACGAACGATCTCGAAAGCGACTGATAGAGCAGTCGCGCGGATAATGAATACGTTGACATCTGATTTACGCCACCGATTCGAAACACGACTCTGTCGCTGCCACTGCCTTCGATACCAGCCGCGTGATTAAAATTGGGATCCGCGGCGGCCTCCCCAACGATGGAGGTGCTATCATAAAACGCGCCTCCGACGACAAACCCGGCCGGCGGAATTCTGTTGTCTTTCAGATAGTCTGCGCCTCTGAGAAGTGTCCACGTCAACTGCCCGTCAACGTCGCCCATCAGGGACTGGTAAACCACGATCTGTTCTTCGGCCGAAACGACATCGTAGTGCGGTTCGAACGGATCGTCCAAATGCTCAATCTCCGCGGTCTGCTGATTCCACCGACCTGACTGAAAAACAGGCGTGCCAGATCCATCAGTCAGGAGAACGTCAAGCCACGCCCTGCGGCTTGGAAATCCGGTCGGAAACTTGTGACCTGTTTTGTTTGTGACGTCTAGCGTCACCTCAAGGGTATCCGGGTTCGGCCACGAATACGTTGCCTTCAGTTCGGCGGTACGGTTTCGGAGCTGACTGACCGTCCTGGCCAGCGTGCTGTCAACCAACACGGTGTCGGCAGTCACGCCGATCTCGTCCCCGTTCTCCTTGAGTATCTCCAGGAGCGTGCGATTTCCACCCACGAAATAGTGACGCGAAAATGGACTCCGGGCCGGCAGCATACCAGGTACGGTCGAAATTGCAGTCGGTACTTCTACCTCCGGCATGTGGCAGGTCTGACACTGCACGTTGTTGTCCGGGTACGAACTGTTACGCCACTCGAGATACGTTGTCTGTTCCGCAATCTCACCTGCAGGCTGTCCGCTATTGTCGATGGTCGGCGTGAACAGCGTGTGACACGAGGCGCAGAGTGCGGACTGGGTCAGGTGCAATCCCTGAACTGCCGAGTAATTGACGGAGGCTTCCATCACGGCTGACTGGACGTCGTCGTACGGACCGTAGATTTCCCGTCTGTCATCGATGGCGAAGCCACCGCTGAAACTTGCGGGCAGACCCAGGTTACCGGACTGAATCTGGTGACAAACCGTGCAGCTTACACCGTCCATTGCGAGAGGGTCGGTGAGGCCGTCGGCCATCGCGTACGACTGGGCCCCCGAGAAAATCGCTTCGGTTCTCGCCATCGGCATGTGGCACGTAGTGCACTTGTCTTCTATTATCGATTGCAGCGTCGGAAATACGGATACTTCCGCTTCGACTTTCGCCTGCCAGATCGGGTCTTTAGCCGCGTTGGCCATGACCGTCGAGCGCCATAGCGAGATCGGTGAGATATCAGAACCCTCGGTGTCGCGCATTGCTCCTGTGAGGTCGGAGGATGCCGAATGACAGGACTCACATCTTCCTGATCCCGCAAACAGGGTCGAAGTCTGCGTTGGAAGATCTCCGGATAGCGTCAGAGACAGTCCTATGACGATCGCCAGCGGGATCAGCAGGATGGCTTTCATGGCGGGCGGGGGTTATTGAACGTGAGTCGATGCGGCACATTATTACGGACGAACTGACACCGCGGGTAGGAGGTGACCTTGAGTATCCGCGACGGGTATTTTCCTACATTGGGGGCACCGGACAGCTCTTATTGTCATGTCCGAGCGAATACATGAACGGACGCGAATTCGACATAGTGCTGTGGGGCGCATCGGGGTTCACGGGCCGCCTCGTTGCCGAGTACCTGGTGCGAAAAGGGAGTACGCGGACGTTGCAGATCGCTCTGGGCGGACGGAGCCGAGCCCGAATCGAAGAGGTTCGGGATGCACTGGCCCGCATTGATCCGGAGGCTCTCGGACTCCCTCTCCTCGTAGGCGACGGCCTGGACCGTCAGTTTGTGAACGCTCTTGCGGCGAGATCACGCGTCGTCTGTACAACCGTTGGGCCATACGACCTGTACGGACGTCCCCTCGTGGCGGCCTGCGCTTCAGCAGGCACGCACTATTGCGATTTGACCGGAGAGGTGCCATTCATCCGAGACATGATTGACGCTCACCATCAGAGTGCGCTCGCGTCCGGAGCAATGATCGTTCATTCTTGCGGCTTTGATTCCGTCCCATCCGATCTGGGTGTCATGATGTTGCAGGATGAGATGCATAGGCGCACGGGCCTGTTCTGCAAGGAGATCATTCTCTGCCTGTTGTCGGTCAAAGGCGGCGTAAGCGGCGGCACGGTATCCAGCATGCTTAACTTTGTCGAGTCAGCCATCCGCGATTCGGATATTCGGGATCTCGCGCACGACCCGTACGCATTGAATCCATCCGAGCTGCGATATGGACCGGAGGCACCGGATGCAACAGGAGTCCGCTTCAACACCCTGGCGAATTGCTGGACGGCACCGTTCCTTATGGGTCGAATCAATACGCGGGTAGTCCGTAGAACGAACGCGCTGCTTGACGATGTCTGGGGTCGAGAGTTTCTCTATTCCGAGTCGGTGTGTTACGGCTCAGGACGGACGGGCATGATGAAGGCATGGGGTGCATCCACCTTCTTCGCCTTGCTGCAGTTGACCGTCCGACTCAGGTTGGTCAGGTCACTGTTAAAGAAAACCGTCCTGCCGAAACCAGGTGAAGGTCCGAGCGCGACTCGGCGGGCGGCGGGCAATTTCGAGATGCGTCTGACCGGTCGGACTGAAGATGAAATGGGAGAACATCTGGTGATCAGCAGTCGCATTCGCGCTGACACTGATCCCGGTTATTCGGAGACGGCGAAGATGCTGGCCGAGTCGGCCCTTTGCCTGGCGCAGGACGACCTCTCGTGTGCGGGTGGGGTCTTGACGCCTGCCGCTGCCATGGGACCCTCCCTACTCGCACGACTGCAGGAAGCAGGATTACGATTCGAGATTCGAAACTAGGACAGTATTAGTTTCGGGAATCCCGCCGGCCCTTATTCCTCGGTGGCTTCCGCTGTGGCTCAGCGCGCCTGGGGGGCGGATCGTTGCCAGACATGTCGTCGGGTCTATGCAGCTGTTCGTGATACAGTCGATCCACGAGCATTGCGAGCAACTCGGGCTCCTCCTCGGCCAACTGACGGGTCATTGGAATGAACCGCTTCATCCGCTCCTTCTCCATCCGGGTCCTGCCCCGGAACGCATCTTCAAGCAAGATAGTCATCCTCTCAGAGACGCACTCGCCGACCTCTTCCTCAGTCGGTATTTCCCTCTTTTCGAGTTCGATCCCGTATCGCTTGGCGATCGACTGCAGTCCGCTATGCTCGAGCAGGGTCGCGAGCACAATCACGGTACCTGTTCGACCGGCGCGCGCGGTTCGACCGGAGCGATGGATGTAGTATTCGTGATTCTCGGGAACGTCATACATGAAGACGTGACTGAGATCCGAGACGTCAATTCCACGTGCGGCGACATCTGTTGCAACCAGAAATCGAAGTGACCCCTCCTTCACTCGCTGCATTACGGCTTCCCGTGCGGACTGCGTCAAGTCGCCCGATATTCCGTCGGCATCATGTCCGTAGTTCTGCAAGAACGCGCTGAGGTATTCTACATCGCGCTTCGTGTTCGCGAAGATGATCGCCGACTCCGGGTTCTCCATTTCGATCAAAGCGATGAGCGATCTGTTCTTCGCCATCGGGTCGACGATGTAATAGCGATGCTGGCTTGTGGCGACAGACTCGTCGCCCGCAGAGAGACCGAGGAAGCCAGGATCTGAAAGAAATTCTTCAGCCAGATTCTGAACCCGGATGGGAATTGTCGCACTGAACATATACGAGTTGCGAACGGGAGGCAGATATCGCTGCATCACCTGCATCGCGGGATAGAAGCCCATTGATAACATCTCGTCCGCCTCGTCGAGGACGAAAATGCGAAGGTTCGCCAGCGACATGTGCCGCTGTTCGAGCAGGTCGATCACACGCCCGGGCGTTCCGACCACGAGCTGCGCTCCATCTTTAAGTGCGCTTATCTGCGGCGCGTACTTGACGCCACCGTACACGAGCGCGGCACGCAGCTGTCCGCCGTCACGGGGCTGCACGCGATCGAACTCCTCCAGGACCTGACGCGCGAGCTCCCTGGTCGGAGTCAGAATCAATGCCTGCACTTCCGGGATGGACGGATCGAGAAGTTCCGACAGCGGCAGGAGAAAGGCACCGGTCTTTCCAGAGCCCGTTCGCGACTGAACGATCAGATCCCGGCGCTCAAGGAGGTACGGAATCGCACCCTCCTGAACCGGTGTAAGGCTGGCCCATCCTGCTCGTTCCGTTGCCGCTTGCACCGATCGGGGCAACTGGTCGAGCGTGAGAGGCGGGAGTCCGCCGTCGGATTGCTCAAGGGCTTCCTTGGCACTTCGTGCGCGCTCGGCCGCGACGGCTCTCGCCGAAATGTCGATGACTCTAACGTACTTGTTAGGCTGGGAGGGTTTGTCCGCCATGCGGGATCAGGAGAATGTTAGATAAAGGGTGTCCGGTTCTAAAGCGACGGGGATGATCCGGCCGCGCAATCCGGGCGATATGGGCACCGAATACGCCCACCTCGGCAATGTTAACGGAAGGTAACGCACTGGGCGACCGAACGTTCGGACTATCCTTGTCTCGTGCGACGTGGCAACCGATCAGCCGAGCCTAGGCGACCAGCATACGGCGAGATCGCGCCGGTCGAACATCCACGAACAGAGGGTTCTTGAAGACAGATCCAGCGAAGAGACACCGCCCGGGTTCCATGGACGGAATACTGGACCAGAGCTTCTCGTCCACTCCCCCTGTCGTCTCCTTGACCGGATCAAGATTTGTCTTTGACTTGATCTGATGTATGAACCGCGTATTTGCGAGTTCGAACATTTCGTCCGGGACGTGATTTGGCTGCTGGGAAACGAGTGCAAGCGCCATCCACCGTTTTCTTCCACGTCGACTGATGACCTGTAGATTGTCAAGAAGTGCTCGCATCTTCGAAGCGGCAGCACGCGAAACGAAGGTGTGCACCTCCTCGATGACTACGAGCACGGGGGGTCGAATCTGACCCGACGGCATCTCCTCGCCCCGGGGAGTTTCGATTACCATATCAAACAGAGTTTGAAGGACGTACGCGATCGCGAGGTTGCGGCTGCGGTCGTCGGTCTCGGACACGTCCAGGACGGACAGTCTCCCACCTACGAGCAGATCCTGTATGGGTAGTTCGTCAACGCCGACGGTGTGATTCCAGTCCATCATCTCTGAGCCACCCAGATGCGATAGCTTCGAGCGTACGACGCTGGCCGTTGCGACGTCCTCTGCGTTCGATAGCGGCAGCAGACGCACCGTATTCCCGCCGATGCCGGGGACCTCCATGAGGCCGTCAATCAGGTTTTGCAGGGTGTACGGTCTGGCCGACTCGCCCGACTCGTCGTCGGGCTCAGCATAGAGAGCAGCCTGGGTTGTCACCATCCCGAATACGCGCATCTCGGCTTCGTTGAATTCCAGAATGTCTGCCGCGATGTCGGGATCAAGCGCCGAGATCGGAATCTTGAACGCAACAGGGTTTTTGGCGTCGGAGCGCCCCGAGCTCGGATGATACACGTGGAAATCGCGTATACCGTCCGGCTCCATCTGGTACTCTTCCGCGAGGATGCGAATCATGCGAGGATCATTACTTCTCTCGTCCATCCGCACATATTCGCCTTCAACATCCACGACAACTACCGCCCAGCCGGCCTGGACCGCTTCTTCGATCAGCACCTGTGCCGTATTTGATTTACCGGAGCCGACCGTGCCGAAGATGCCGACGTTTCGCGGCAGGAAGTTCTTGCTCGTGCTGTCGGCGCTGACCCTCAATGTATCGTGTCCCGCGAAGTGGCCGATCAGAATGTCGCCTCCTATGCCGAGGAATTTGCGCAGGCGCGATTCGGGAAAGGCGTGGATCACTGAGCCGGGTCGCGGACGCGTGGGCGTCGAAACGAGACGTTCCCCTTCCTCGATTCGTCCGAGCACTTCGATTCTACCCGTCGTGTTATACGATTCGGCAGACGTGGAGTCCTCTGCGGAATGGAAAGGGCCCGCTACGACCCGTCCGAGAAACTCCAGATCCGTATGTGGATCGGTGATTCCCACATACGTGTCTCGCCGAAAATCCAGCCACGCATCGTGGGCCACGTCGGCCTGGATGGCGGCGTTGTCAGCTGACGCCTCGTCCACACCCACTTTTCCGAGGACTATCGTTCGATCAGGAGAGTGTTCCATATGCACTTCATCAGTGGATGCCAGCGCGCTATTGATCGAGAAGCGTCCGGCCCCTGCTTTGTGGTCATTTGTCGATTCAGCTGATCGTTGAATGTAGCCTACCTGCTCCTCACGGGTCGACTCAGGTCCCTCAATACTCATAATTCTGTTGATCCGGTGTACTGACAGATTACTCCACCATCATTAAACCGAAAAAACTGGACGAATAGGCATAATATCGAGATCCGGGCTCAATTTCCTGGCTGCTGCCGACATTGGGGTCCGCTTGTCTGTTCCGGTTGTCCCTTCGTCACGCCCGACTCCAAGTCGACATATTTTCCCAGGCGGCGAACATGGTGGGTGAAATCCCGGGGTTAACTCGCCCAATACCCGGTCGATACAACCACGGGTGCCTATCGCCAAACAAGACGCCCGCCGCCAGAACCGCCAGAACCATGCATCGTCCAGCCCGCTTGTCGCGCACCACACGTCTGGTGCGACGACTCCTTTCCCGCAAGAATCCAAAGCCCGTGAATAGCGGACTCAGGCTTGTGCGTGGCGTCCCTCTTGTCGCCGCAATAGAAAAGGATCGTGTCGTTCGCGAGGAACTTCGGACGGGGCGTATTTCACTCGACGCCGTCCGTACCGCGTGGTACCATGTGCGGGACTACCAGGATGAGCGGCCGCTGTGGCGTGTCCTTGCCGACGTGCAGAGTGTTGACGCCGGGCCGCTGTTCAGAGCCGCGGCCCGCATTTATCACTTCGACGAGGCCATGGTCTCGATGCTCGGGACGGCGATCCTGATTGACGGAAACTGGAGGCATCTTTCGGACTCCAGCCGGCAGAAGATGCTCAACCTGGGTGTGTTTCCGATTCGCGAGAAGAACGACCCGCTCGATTATGGTGTCAAGTGGACGTTCGCATCGTACGACCCCGCACGACCTGCAGTCCGTCAACTTCTGAGTTCGACCCTTAGCCAGGCGTTCCAACTCAGATTTCTCGAACCGACTGTGCTCTTCGACGTCATCGAGGCGTGTGTCGACATCGAGAATGTTGAGTCGATCATGTGGCACCGTCGATATGTGCTGGGTAAGAAGCCGATCAACCTTGTCGTGAAGTCCGACCCGCGGCCAGACGAGATTCGGCGCGCAGCGTAGGATCGGGATTCCTAGCTGTCACTGGTTGGGACTTCGGGCGAATCGCGTTCCCTCTCCGGATTCGTTGCTGGAGACGCGCTATCTTCTCGGGCATGTCTTTGTCAGTACGTGGCCGGCCAGATGAAGCGACGTTTGTTGGCAGTATCGACGGCATGGTTTGCGGCCGGACTCCTCGTTGGGCCACTGGGTATCGAGGTCGGCCACGCCCAGCCCCTCCTTGCCGTGGAGGCGAGGTTTCTAGACGGATCCACGTTTGGCGGGAGTTTTTGGGCAGACTACGACCGTGATCGTCTTGTCGACCTGGCTGAAATCGGAAGAACTCGCACCAGGTCGGGTCAGGAGCTTCTCATCGCACGCATTCGCCGTAATCGGCTTCACGCGGACACGACGCTGACCGATCCGGAGACCGCGCCCTTCGTTTTTGCAGTGGGGTCCGTAATTCCTGTGTTCGGTGAGACTCTTGAGCCCGTCTGGCTGGCTGACGCCGACTGGGGAGATGACAACCTCGATGGATGGCCGGACATCGTCGTCACGGGCTCGACAAGCCTGGAGCCTCCTTACCAGCCACACACAGCACTCTATCGTAATCTTCCGCTCGGCCCCGAGCAGGCGGACAGATTTCTCTGGCCCATCGAGACGGAGCTTCCGCACGCATACGGTGGTAGCGTTGCGTGGGGCGACTGCGACAACGATGGGGATCCAGATCTGCTTCTTACGGGAATACGCGACGATGGGACATACTTCTCAGAGATCTACGAAAACGAAGGAGATGATCGCTTCCTCGCGCGCGGCCAGAACCTTGTCGGAGTTGCGCACGGGGACGCAGCGTGGGCCGACTACGACAACGACATGGATCTGGACCTCGTTCTCACGGGGATGACATCAACGGGTGCCTTTTACTCGGGGGTCCTTGACAACGACGGACGCTGCACGCTGACAGAATCCATCTCAAGTCTTCCGGACCTCGCATTCAGTTCTGTTGATTGGGGCGACGTGGATAGCGATGGCGATCTGGACCTTCTGGTGGCCGGTGCCCGCCGGTCTCCCCTTCTGGCTGATGCCGCCACCAGGATATTCCGGAATGACGCGGGTATGCTGGTTGACTTGCAGCATGAACTTGCGGAGCCGACATTTTTCGGCAACGCCCGCTTTGCCGATCACGACAACGACGGCGAGCTGGATGTCGTGACAACAGGTCTTATGCCGTTCTTCTCGGATAGCATCGCGTCCACTCAGCTTTACACGAATGCAGGTGGAGAGATGCTTCCGGCAGCGAACGACTGTTTTTCTTGCGAACCGCTGCCCAACCTTGCCTTTGGATCAGTGTCGTTTGTTGACCTGGATGGGGATGACGACCTGGATGTACTTCTCACGGGAGAACGAAGTGACGGCTCAATTGCAGCGACGCTATTCAAGAATAACGTGAACAACAGGGGAAGGCCGGACATCCCTCTCGATGAATTTCCCGATCCGCTGAACTATCCTCCCAGAACGGTGACCGGCCTTTCGGCCGCCGTCGAGCAAGACCGCGTTGTCTTGTCATGGCAACCCGCAGCCGACTCACTATTGGCACCTCCCGCCGGGATCACTCGGCCTGCCGGTCTCACATACAACCTGCGAGTCGGGTCCCTTCAAGGTCGGAGGGACATCATGTCACCGCTGTCTCTCGATAGTGGTAAGCGCCTCATAGTCGCTATAGGCAACGCCGGATCCAATCATTCATGGAGGATCGTTGGACTTCAACCCGGGCGCTACTACTGGACCGTTCAGGCCATTGACCACAGTTACGC
>JABDKH010000120.1 GCA_013002345.1 Rhodothermales bacterium | reverse complement strand
ATCACCGTCCACGTCGATGTCTACCAGCTGCGGACGAGGGACGTTGAATCCGCCGAGGAATGGCTGATGGTATGCTCGACCGGTTGCGTCACGCATCTCGACCGGACCGTCTACGCTGCGAACGAATCCACCTTGTCCGTCGCGTGTGGACGGCGATGCAAGGTCTTGACTTCCCGCACAGCCGCTCAACACGACGACCAAAAATGCGACGGCGAACGCCGTGAGTCGCAGCGGTATTTCCCAGATCGAACTCAACGGTCGATCAACCGGCCGGAACGGCCCCAACACCTGTCGCACCATTCTCCACCTCGATCACTTTGACGATCTCGTGCGACGCGACATCAATCACTACCACGGTGCCAATCATCCCATTGTCACCCAGATCGTGTCGCGGCTTGTAGGCATGCTTCATGTTGTTGTTTGACACATAGACATACCGGCCATCCGACGACACAGCTGATCCATGCGGCTGTGAAAGACCGTTGCCCTTTACCAAGGCTACGATTTCAGGGACGCTCAGATCAATGACCGCCACCGAATTCATGCCCTTGTTCGGTACGTACAGCATCCCGTCCGGGGCAAAAACGGGGTGCCACGGCATTCCGCCGACTGTGAGAGAGTCCGTCACGGCAACCGAAGGCGTTCCGGCAATATCAAACCGTAGAAACTTGCCAGACAGCTGCCCCCCGGCCCCGAGCATCGATCCATCCGATGACATCGCAAACTGCACCAGCGTCTGAACCGGGCCGCCCATGTCCGTCAGCGTGGCTTCGTACGTTTCCGCGTTGACTGCCACAACCGTGTTCTGCGCCAGACTTGCCGAGTACACGTACTTCCCGTCCGGCGCGACGGCGAGCGCATGCGGCCGCGGAACGAACACATCAATCTCGTCCGCCGACATGTCCTTCGTGTTGATCACCCCAATCCGCGTCGGAGGGTTCACAGCGCTCATGGATCGTCCGGCATAGAGCAGATCACTCGACGCATCGAAGACCAGCATGCCGGGCACTTCGAATTCAACTTCGCCAACCAGTTCGTTGTCCCGCGTAAACTTGAGAACCCGATTCTCCCCGATCAACGACACGTACCAGTGGTCGCCCCCGGGCTCCACCGCCACATGATGCGGCTTCGCCATCGGGCCGTAGCCGAGTTTCCTTAGATCGACATTTCGGATGACCACATTCTCATCCGCGTCGATTACCGACACCGTCGCTTCTGCCTGATTACAGACGTACACAAGATTACGGGCAGACGCGTACGGCGTCTCACCCGCAGCATTGCGCGCGCCATCGGCGATCCATCTCCGGAGGGCATCCACTTCTGACGCCGTCAGCGTATCGGCCCCTGCTTCGCCGGGATGAGATCCATCGACCCGCTTCGTGGCGAGCTCAATCATCAAGCTGTTGTCGGGATCAAAGGCGATCAGCGCTTCGCCGTGTTGCGAACCGCGAACAATGTGGTCCCACGAGTCAAGGCGCAATCCGGCGTCGGCCTTTTCCGATCCGTGACACGCCGCGCATTTCGCGGTGAGGATTCCCTGGGCCCGTGCGTAGTCGTCGACGGCGGCTTCCATTCCGGCGGCCGATTCGTTCTGTGCCGATTCCGTCTGTGCGCAAGCTGCCGTGAATCCGGCGGTAGCAACGAGAAAGACTATTGTGCGATACATCATGGCAACACTCGTTCCCTGGTATTCAACATGCGGGGAGAAGATATAAAAGAAAAGGGGTCGCCAACCCGGCGACCCCTTCGATCTAGATTCCCTCGTCCTTGCGTTGCAGCAGGAAGAGCCCCTCGTTGCCGCTCGTGACGGCAATCACCCCGTTCTTGAAGTACGGGTAGTTGCTCCACGAGCCGTTCATGCCCGCACCATCTTTGCCAAAAGGCACCGTGTCAAAGAAGCCAACCTCAACGGGGTTCGCGACGTCTGAAATATCCAGGATGCGCAACCCGCTGTCGTAGTTCGACTGGTACATCAAATTGCCCTTGATGTACAGGTTGTGATCCGTCGCCTTGTTGTCGGCGATATACTCCGCCAGCAGCTGAGGATCGTCCAGGTCCTGCACGTCCCAGATCAGGGTGCGGGTTCCTTCGACGAGACCGGAGGGTTCATCACCTTCATCATTCATCATGAAGTAGCGGTGATCTTCCGTAACCCAACCCTGATGCGAATACGCAACATTCGGGTACGAGGCTGAAGAGACGGCGACTGGCGTATCCTTGTCCGTCACGTCGGATATACTAAGGGCCGTTTCGTTCGACCCGAAGCAGATCTCACGACCCGCGTAGTCGGCATCCGGTCCGTTGTAAACGATGCACTGTGCGTCGTGGCTGTAGCCCGTGTTGCGACGACCAGTTGTCGGATCCGCGAAGCAACCTGCGAACTGCGGATTGGCCGGCTCCCTGATATCGATCATGTGGAGACCACCGCCGCATGTCTCGCCGCCCGCACTGTTTCCGACGGCAAACGCGAAGCCCGTGTCCTCGTTGATCACAACATTGTGCGCACTCGCAATCTTGTCGTAGTGCGTGGTCACCTTGAAGTCGACTGGCGCGTTCTGCACGTCGCGAAGCTGCGTGAGGTCAAACACTTGCATGCCGTGCTGCTCGGCGCCGTCCGCTACGATGTACGCATGGTCCTTGTACACCTTGATGTCTCGCCAGATGCTCGGAGGCGCGCCTTCCGACCGGTCCAGGTTGCCGAGATAGATCGGCTGGCTCGGATCCGTCACGTCGACGAACGACGTGCCGTCGACGCGGCCTACAAGGGCATATTCGCGACCGGTGAGTTTGTCCTCCCAGCCCCACATGTCGTTAACACGTACGCCACGACCACCACCGATCTCGGCGACCGGTAAGAAGGAAATCAAGTCGACGCGGTCGCACTTGAAAATGTTCGCCTCACCGCCGTCGCAGGATACGCGGCCACCGCTGACCGTCTCAAGCCCGGTCGGATCACCTTCCAGTCTCGATGCTGAGACCCAGCCCGCATCCGAATGCTGCAGAATAACGGCAGATCCCGCGCCGAAGTCGGACCCGGTCAGGCCTACGACGGCTGTCTCTCCAACGGCGGAAATCGACGCGCCGAACATAGCTCCGCGGGACAGGCCCTCCAGCGAAACCTTGCTCACTCCTTTCCATGAGTCGCCATCCCGATCGTACGAATAGATAGTACCCTCGAAGCGATTCGCATAGGGGGCGCCGATCCATACGTCGCCCTCGTTGAAGGCCAGAGCCGTTCCAAAGCCGGCAAAGCGAGGCGCATCGAAGGGGCGCAGGATGCGCGACTCGATCCAGCGCTCGGAGCTCTCATCGTAGGTATACAGATAGACGATCCCGGCTCTACCGCCCGCACCCGGGGCGGAAATAAGCATCTCGTTGCCTTCGACCGCAATGCGCATCCCGAATTGGTCGCGCTCCGAACTCTCGCTTCCGACAAGCGGTTCGTCTTCCATCCATGTCATCGTGGACTCGTCGTAGCGGAACGTGTAAACGACACCACCTTTGTCTTCCATCGGTGCGCTGACGAGCGCGACGCCGTTGGCGAGTGAGACGTTCGACGCGTAGCCCGTCATGGACTTCGAAGAATCAGCGTTCAGGGCAGCTCTCTGCGCCCAGGAACCATCCTCCGTTCGCTTGAACAGGTAGGCGGTACCCGCCATGTCATTGTCACCTGACGATCCTGCGATCAACCACTTGCCCTGCACTGCGACAGCGCGGCCCAGCTCCCTCGTTGGCTCTTGCGCGGTCACGCGAGCACTCGCGGCCCACTCGCCCGATGGATCCTTTTCAAAAACGTACACGGCACCCTGGCCGTCGTTCTGACTCGTGGCTCCTACGACAAGCGAATTGCCGGACATGGTGAGTGAGGCACCGAAGCGATCCGCCCTCTCGGCGTCAGGCGCCTGAAGTCGCAGCACGCGCTCCCAGTTGCCCCGGTCCTTGCGATATATGTACACGAATCCGGACGAGTAATCGTTCGTGGGTTCGGTTACGGCGATTTCGTCGGCCGACATGGCCACGGCACTTCCAAATCCCAGTCGGGAGCCTGGTTGTGCTTCTGAATTGTACGTCTGGGCCACAGAATCGGCAGCGAATGCGCATACCACGGCACTGGCCAGAAACAGGCGAATCATGGTCTTCATGCTACAAGTAAATGTTGGATGGACAAGCGCACCACAGAATCGTGACTGCGCCATGGAAGTCGACGTGTCGAGCGTCAGGACGTATCCGACGGGAATACGATGACAAAAGATTCATGAATTACCGATTTGTTGACGGATTTCCGGGCTGTCGCCGCCGGAACAACCGTCAGGTCGATGGCCTGCCGACGTACCTTTATCGTACTCCACCGTCACAACAAGCCCCATTGCTCCCATGATCCGAAAAACCCTTCTTTCAGCTCTTCTAGTAGCGCTCGTCGCGCCGGTAGTCGTCGCGCAGCAGACCCGCCCGATTCCCTACCCCGTCTTCAACACTCCGGCCGTTCAGCGGGCGCTTGACCGCGGCACCCGCTCGCCCGATGGCGCACCGGGTCCAGAGTACTGGACCAACACCGCCGAGTACGTGATTGACGCCGTGCTTTCGCCTACCACGAACATGCTGCGCGGCTCCGAAACCTTGACGTATCACAATAACTCGCCGGACACGTTGCGGCAGCTGGTTGTCAATCTGTATCAGAACCTGCACAGCGAAGGCGTGGTCCGTACGCGTCCGGTTCAGATTACGGGAGGCGTGCAGCTGAGCCGCGTATCGATGAACGGGAAGAATTTGGTGGAAGGCCGGCAACAGGGTTTCTTCTTTGGCCCCGGTCCGCGTCCCGATCTCAAACTGCAGTATTCGATTCGCGGTACAAAACTGCTCATCGATGTTCCTCAGGGCATTCCGCCGGGAACGCAGACGAAGCTCGGCTTCTCCTGGAATTTTGAAGTGCCGGAGGTCGGCGCGCCGCGCATGGGGCAGGACGGGGAAGTCTACTATCTCGCGTACTGGTATCCGCAGATGGCCGTCTACGACGACGTCGACGGATGGGACAACGATGCGTATCAGGGTAACGGCGAGTTCTATATGGGATACGCTGATTACGACGTGTCGATAACGGTGCCCGAGGGCTGGTTGATAGGCGCCACAGGCGAACTTCTGAATCCGAATGATGTCCTGACGCCGACCGTGCAGGGCCGACTGGCGACCGCCGCACGGAGCGAAGAGGTCGTGCGCGTGGTGACCGAGAACGAGCGACAAATAGGGGTGTCAACCGTGGATAGTCCGTCCGGCACGTTGACATGGAAATTCAAGGCGAACAATGTGCGCGATTTCGCCTTCGGGACGTCGGACAAGTATCTGTGGGACGCGACCAACGCGACCGTAGGAGACCTGGACGGCGACGGCAGGAATGATGCGTCGATGATCCACGCGTTCTACCGGCCGGAAGCGCAGTCGTGGGACAAGGCTGCCGAGTACTCGAAGTTTTCGATCGAATCGCTCTCCCGAAACATCATGCCGTATCCCTATCCGCAGATGACGGCGGTACAGGGCATCATAGGTGGCGGGATGGAGTTCCCGATGATCACGCTGATCGGCGGCACGCGAAACGAGGCGCGACTGTTCGGCGTCACGTACCATGAACTGGGGCACATGTGGTTTCCGATGCTGGTCGGACAGAACGAGAAAGCTTTCACGTGGATGGACGAAGGACTGACGTCGTTCAACACCGCCGAGGGCGGTACTGAATTCTATTCGGAGAATCGCTGGCCGGGAGAGATGCGCGGCTACCTCAGGATCGTAGGCAGCGGCTTTGAAGAGCCATCGATGCGACATGCCGATACGTATCGGAATCAGTTTGGGCGCGGCACGGCCGCGTATGCCAAACCCGCATCGGTGATGCACGCGCTCCGCGGCATGGTTGGTAATGAGTTGTTCTACAAGGCACTGCGCGAATACGCTCATCGCTGGACGAACAAGCACCCTTTGCCATGGGACCTCTTCAATACGTTCGAAGACGTACTGGAGATGGAGCTCGACTGGTTCTGGACCTCGTGGTTGTTCGAGACGTGGCCGCTGGATCAGTCCGTCGCTTCGGTCGGCACTGCACCGGATGGAACCATTGAAGTCATCATTCATGATCTCGGATTGACCCCGATGCCCGCCCCCGTGCGGGTGACGTATGCGGATGGCCGGACGGTCGACCAGGTTGTGCCCGTCGATCACTGGCTGGATGACAACCGGGTCGCCCGAATGTCGTTTCCGGCCGGAACCGTGAGCCGCGTGGAGATCGACGCCGATGGCTACTACCCCGATGCGAATCCGGCCAACGGCATCTGGACCGCGAGCGACGAAACGACGGAGTAGCGGGAGAGGGATCTGTAGAACGATGTGATTTCTGAGCGTCGCATGGATCCCGGATCAAGTCCGGGATGACCAACGAGTCCGGGATGACTAATAAGGTCGTGGATGACCAACGAGGCCGGGATGTCCCACCGGTCTGCTCGTCATCCCCGCGAGAATCTAACCCGCGGATGACCAACGAGGCCGGGAGGACTAATAAGGTCGTGGATGACCAATGAGGTCCGGGATGTCGCGCCGGTCTGCTGGTCATCCCCGCGTAGGCGAGAATCCAACCACGCGTCATCCCCGCACAGGCGGGGATCCATACCACGATGAGATTGCCTCGGCGCCGCATGGATCCCGGATCAAGTCCGGGATGACCAACGAGGCCGGGAGGACCAACGAGGCCGGGAGGACCAACGAGTCCGGGATGACTAATAAGGTCGTGGATAACCAATGAGGTCCGGGATGTCGCGCCGGTCTGCTCGTCATCCCCGTGTTGGCGAGAATCCAACCACGCGTCATCCCCGCGAAGGCGGGGATCCATCCCACGATGAGATTGCCTCGGCGTCGCATGGATCCCGGATCACGTCCGGGATGACTAATAAGGTCCGAGAAGACCAATGAGGTCCGGGATGACTAATAAGGTCCGAGACGACCAATGAGGTCCGGGATGACCCGTGAGGTCGGGGATCACTAGTAAGGTCGGGGATGAAGGATCACACCCCTATCCACGCCGACCCGATCGGCCGCGCCGGCCACCACCATCCCTCGGGCCCCTTCGATTCTTGTCCATGTACTTCGTGTACTTCTCGACCTGGTCTTCAGTGAGCACCTCTGCCATTCGCGTGTCAGTCTCCGCACGCCACTTCTCCATGTCTGTCCGCATCGCCCGCCGTGCTTCCCGGTCGCCGGCCCGTCGGGCCTCCATCATCTCCCCCTGCTTCTCAATCTGCTCAGCCAGGATCCCTCTAACCTTCTCCGCCTGATCGTCGGTCAGCTCGAGCTCGGACGTCAGGTGACTCATCATGGTCTCCAGACGCACCTCGGGGTCGACCATACGTTCGCGGGGCTGCGCGACAGCCGTCAGCGTTCCAAAAATCATCAGTGCCACGCCCAGGGCGGCCATACGGGCTACGGTCTTTGGTCGTTGTCTCATGGTACCTGTATCCTCGACATCTCTTTTGAATTCTTTGGGGTGACCATAGGTCCGGTCACACAATCACTCTCTCCCTTAGACCCCGGGGGGTCTCCGCGCATTCCAATTTTCGGGCGTCAGCCGGGATCTCCCAGAATCGCGTTTATTTGCGTTACATAAAAGTGTCGCCGGTGGCGGCGGATCAGCACTTATCCTTCAACTCGGTCCGCACTCGCCATCTTGACATCATGACAATGAAAACGACACTTGCCACCCTCGCCCTGGGTGTCCTCGTTGCTGTGGTCCAGCCCGCAGAAGCACAAACGCTGACATACGGTACAAAATCGGTTCATCAGAGATCTACTATCGCGCAGCGCGCAGCGTTTCGAAAGCGGATCCAGCGATCCCAGGCACGTCGTGTGCAGAGCACGATGGCCAGTCGCCAGCGCACCCGGCAGTCGCGCAAGCTCCAGCGCATGCGAGACAGCGCCGGCAAGCGACCGAAATACTCGGTGAAATCGACGCAGACGCCCCAGCGCACGAAATACATGATCGACAGGAATCGATCGCGCACGAGAGATCTGCGACCGCCGAAGCAGGTCAAGACGGGAGTTCGGATCACCCAGCGCCGCATCGCAACGGAAGCTGAGATGCGCGGTCTTCGGGGTCGGCCTACACCGAAGCAACGCGCGGCACGAGCCGGCCGGGTCGTCTACTAGGCGGCCTCCGCCTCGTCAACGCGAACGCGTACCAGAATCTGAGCCGCGATCTCCGGATCAAGAGCAAGTTCCGTCTCGTCGATCTTTAATACGCACGACGGCTTCTGCTGAATGACGGTGACCTCGGCGCCGGGTGCAAGACCGAACACGGCGAGGCGATCTTCGCGGCTCCCTCCGCCACCAACGCATAGCACCTCGGCCCGTGTACCGAACCGGAGCTCCGACACAGGGCGCACCTCCGTCGGCAGATTCGATGGCGCAGCCACGGCCTTTTTCGAAAACAGTTTGCGCATCCAGGACTCGCGCGGATAGGTCTCTGCGAACTCGTAGTTGCAGCTCGGACAACGCACGAGATTGCACATCGCGCCCAGCGGACAGCCATGTGCACACAGCGTGTCGGTGCGATCGAATCCGAATCCGCAAAGCGGACAAGTCAGAAGTTCAGAAGCCATCTGCCTATATAGTTGACGGCGCCGCCCACGAAGAAGGCGAACGGAAAGATGAATGCCAGCATGCTGCCGGCAACCTTCATCCCTTGCTCGCGCGCGATCATGAGGAAGTTAGCGATACACGGCATGAACAGCGTGATCGTCACCATCGCAACGAGAATTTGATGGGGCGACAATACGGGGTTGTCGCCGATCGCAGCATCCAGAATGTAAACAGCGCCGAAATCCCGACGCAGGAACCCGACAAGGAACGCGTTCGCCATCTCCGACGGAAGACCCAGCCAACCCGTGACAAGAGGCTCGGCCGCGCGAGCGATGGCGCCTAGCGCATTGACGCGATCGAGGACGAAAAGAATCGCGGTGCCGATCACAAAAATCGGAATCACCTCCCGCAGATACCAGCTGAGACGACTCCCGGTCTTGAGCAACACGTTGGCCAACTGAGGGCGCCTCATCGGAGGGATCTCCAGAATGAACTCGCTCGTCTCGCCACCGAATATCCGGCTGCTCAGACTGCCAACGGCCAGCATGACGGCGACAACAAGAAGTACCCATACCGCCGCGCCGGTCGGCGAGAGCGCTGCCATCATCGCGAGCAGCACGCCGAGCTGCGCCGAACACGGGACGGCGAGCGCGAGCAGCATGATCGTAACAAGCCGCTCCTTGCGGGTCTCCAGAATTCGGGTCGTCATTGTCGCCATCGTCGCGCAGCCCAGCCCCAGAATCATCGGTAGCACCGCCTTCCCGTTGAGACCCATCAATCGAAATACCCGATTCACCATCACGGCCATGCGCGGAAAGTAGCCGGAGTCCTCGAGGATGCTGAAGACGAGAAAGAACGTGGTCACGATCGGAAGAACGATGGCGAGCGCGTAGCTCAGAGCCATGGTGATGAGCCCGTATTGCCCGACCAGCAGATCATGAAAGAAGCGCATCACCTTTTGGGCTGTCGTGAGCGCGGCACCCTGCGACAGCGCATAGTCCGGTAACGTAGCGACTTTGTCGAGATCGAGGATCGTGATCTCATGAACAGGCGTGATCGGCAGTCCGACGCCATGCGTGATATTTTCCGATACGTGTTCGTGCGGGAATGGCAAGACAGCGTCCACAGCCGTGATGGCTGCCGGGCTTACACGTTGCTCAAACAGTCCGACCTCCATCAGGTCCACCAGAGTGCCGGCGCCGAACAGGCCGACGAACCAGAACACGACCAGCAGCACGACTGCCAGAAACGCCATGCCCCTGAACGGGTGCATCGCCCAGAACCCAAGCCTGACGCGCAGGCTGGCGTTGCGCGGCTTCTCTATCGCATACGTGTCGTCCATGATTCGATGGACGGTATCAAGGCGGGCACGGCTCGAGTGGTAGTGATAGTCCTTTGATCCTTCCGCGTCGTAGCCGTCGGCCAGCCGCGGCGGGCGTGCATTGGCGACCTCCGTTATGACATCTTCGGTCCCCTGATTGCGAATGGCCACCGTTCCGACGACCGGGATGCCAAGAATCTCGCTGAGGCGTTCGAAGTCGATCCGTCCGCCGCGCTCATCGAGCTCGTCGAGCATGTTCAGGACGAGGATCATGGGACGCCCAAGCTCCGCCAGCTGCAGCGTCAGAAACAGCGCGCGACGGAGGTTCTTGGCGTCAGCCACCTGCACGATAGTCCCGGTCGGATGGTCCTTCAGAAGCTGAAGGGTGACCTTCACATCGTCTGACCGCGGGGCAACATCGTTGATGCCCGGGGTGTCGATCACTTGAACGGAGCGGCCGTTGAACCCTGCCTGGGCCCGAACAACCTCTACGGTCGTACCCGGATAGTTGGATACGATCACGAAACGATTCGTGAGGTTTTTGAACAGCAGGCTCTTGCCGACATTCGGGTTTCCTACCAGAATGA
>JABDKH010000119.1 GCA_013002345.1 Rhodothermales bacterium | reverse complement strand
AACACCCGGACGTCGGGTCGCAGTGCAATCTCGGGGTCCTGGAAATCCTGGAAGTACTTGACAGTGGTCCAGGTGCTGCCATCATCATCGGAGATAAACAGCCCGTTGTCACCTGCGGCGTAAACGAGCCCGTCTTGAAAGGCAAAATCGTAGACGCGCTCACCGAGGAGTGACTGCTCGAACGTTTCACCGCCGTCACGCGTTACGGTGATGCCGAAGCGACCGGCTTCGCCCGCCTCACCGGCATTCCACGAGGCCATCCAGACCGGATTGCGGCCTGGAATCTCCTGCTCTTCAACCGAGATCACCCAGCTACCGGTCAAGCCAGTGCCCCCACGGTCAGCATCAAAACGAGTCCATGAACTGCCGCCGTCGAGAGACCGGTTCACGCCTGCGGGCGTACCGGCCCACACGGTTCCGGTCTCGTCCACCAGCACGCTGAAGGCCATGTGATTCAGCCACCCCGTCGTACCTCGCTGCGGCTCAACTCTGAAGTCGTAGAGCGTGTCCGGGTGAATCGAATCCATCGTGTCCGTCGGAAGCACAACACGCTGCCACGTGACACCTTTGTCTATCGATTTTCGCAGGCCGCTCGCCCAGCCGGCAACCCACACTTCGTTCCGGACCGGATCGAAGTCTATGTCGAACGGAGGACTCTGTTGAGGCACGATTATATCAAGGGCCGACAGCACAGACACGCCGTAAACAATCGTAGTATCTCCGGGCGTGTCAAGCTGGGCGGAACGATATCTGAATGTCTCCCCGCCATCTTCCGAGAAGACAAAACCGGCCGCGGACTGAACACCGTCGCCGCTCGTGTTGTCGACAAATCCCATCCCCGCCCATACGACATCGCCCTCGATATCGATCGAGAACACTCTGTTGGCCGTCCCGACCAGGGAGTCGGCGTCTGCCACCTGCCACGTCGCACCACCATCCGTAGTCAGGTTTAGGAAGGGTCCAACCCACAGCGAATCACCGTTGGCCAGCAGGTTGGTGACGCTGTTACTCAGTACGCCGTACTTCGACTCCAGAAAGCTTTGAAGACTCGCTTTGTCGATGGCATCCTGCGCCTGCGCTGAGCTGGATACGTGCAGAAACACTCCAATGAGGAGAACTCTTCGGAAGATAGACGTCATTGGACCGTCACCTCCTTCTCGAACACGTTGCTGGCGTTGCCTGCCGTCGGCTCTGAGGAACCGAATCGCAGCGTGCCGTGGGTCTGGTTGCTGAGTCGTCCTTCCTGATCCACTGCGAAAACCGCTACGGGATAGTTGCCGAAGCGAACCCGGTCGAATGCCTGAATGCGGAAGATCTGTACCCCTGGGGATGCGGCTGGCACATCGAACGTGGCCGTGAACCGTCCGTCGGCTGCTACCTCGTCCCCGCTGCTGGCGCCGTCATCAAAAAGAATGAACTCACTGCCGTTGGGGGTCGTACCCTCGACACGCAGAATATCGTCCAGGCCGTCGGCGTCGGTCACCGTGGCAATCAGCCGAAAGGTGGTCGGTGGCTGAACGACCTCGGGATCTGCCTCGACGTTTTCCACTACGGGTGGCTCGCCCGCAAAGCGTAATGACAGGGTCGTGTTGGCCACAAAGAGCCCGTCGCGTGCGGTCATCGGCCCGACGAACACCGGTTCCTCGCCGGCGAAGAGAGACTTTACGACGATCGTCACTTCACCGACGAGTGCGTCTCCATCCTGGACGGTTACCCTGGCCGAAAACGGAATCTGCGCCGACGTCTCCGTTCGCTGTTGGGGAGGAAGAGTGGCCACATCAACGACTGAAGGGGTGAACGACAATTCCCTCACTGAGGGTGGCGTTCCGCCTGATACGCCGGCACCCGGTGCAGAGTCGCACCCGGATAATACCAGGAACGACAGCCCCGCAATGGCCGCGGCGACCCTAATTCGGCCTGAATGATTCACGATACGTCCGTCCGCTCTGCGCAATAGATCTGGCGTGGGAAAGTCAACCTTCGTAGCAGTGGAATGCCATGCAGAGGGGTTTGCGGTGAGTGTGACTGGCGTCGAGGAATGAATGGCGGCCCGAAAACTACGTACCGCGTGGGTGTGGTCAAAACCGTTCACCATCACATAACCGTGATGGGCTGGATGCTAAAGCACAGGACGAAAATGATCATGGAGATAACGCCCAGCAGTATCCGTCCGCGGCTCAGCGGTTGCGTCTGGGCGATCGGCGGATGATCCACTTTGATGAGGAAGACGATGAGCAGGCACCATACGAGCCAGCCGCTGTGACCGATGGCCGTCGCCAGGGGCTCGGCAAGAGAGACGAGTACCGTAGCGAGCATGAGTCCGAGGAGCGCCGGAGCGATCTGGCCATGGTTGGCGTCGAAGACTCGCAGGAGGTAGAGGTAGTAGATTGCCGTCAGCGCTACCCAGTTATACGGACCCAGCCAGATCCGGAACTCGTCCATGCCGGGTGCCGCGTCGAACATAAACCCGACGCCGCCGGACAGGAGCAACGCAAGCACAAATCCGCGTGCCAGAATGCGATGCCAGCGTCTTCCGACGAGGGCATACAGAATGTGCCCACCGTCAAGTTGCCCGACTGGCAAAAGATTGAGTGCCGTGAAGAACAGTGCCAGCCACGCTGCAAAGAGCGCAGGATAGTGGTACATCTCGTACATCGGCGGGATGTCATCGAACAGCGACGTCGCCGCCCAGTACAGCAGCGTCTGACCGACTACGATGTTGACGGCCTCGACTTCCCCTTCGACAGGCGCTGCGGGGGCAGGCGCGGAGTCAGGAAATCGGCCGTGCTCAGCTATATAATCCTTCATCTCGTCATGACCCGGAAGGTCCATCATGTATTCGGGTGACGGGAGGGTTACGAGAGCACCGAAAAGGACTACGCAGGCGATCACGAATCCAGCAACGGGGCCGGCGACGCCAACGTCGAACAGGCTGTTCATGTTGGGGATGGGCTGCCTGATTCGGATGACCGCGCCAAGGGTACCGATGCCAATCAGCGGCAGCGGTATGTAGTACGGTAGCGAGGTGCGGATTCCGTGATACCGAGCCGCGAAATAATGTCCGAATTCGTGCACGGTCAGGAAGAGAAGCAGCGATACGCCGAAGATGAGACCGTCCTCGATGAAGGCAGCCGTTCCTTCCATGTCGTATGCAAGCATCCGATTCGCCCACTGACCGCCGGAAAACACTGTGGACGCAAGCGTCGCCAGAAAGAGCAGGATGTGGAGCCAGTAGCGATCCGGCGGAAAATACCCGGGCGTAGACAGCAATTGCTCGACACGTTCCGCGTCGGTCACCGGCAGAGCGGGTGTTTCCTGTTGACTATCGGGCACGTGTACCGCTGGACTTGGGTCTGGGCTACGAAACGGCCTTGCCTAACGCGGTGTATGCGCAGAAGTTCGTTTGTCGGCGGGTGCCCGCGCCCGCGACGCTACGTGCCCGCGAGCTCCATGAGGCCATCCCGAATCCGGCGAGTCGCCTCCTCGAGGTCGGACATGGACGCGGCATACGAAATGCGAAATCCGTTCGGGGCACCGAATGCGTCACCGGCGACGAGCGCGACGTTGTGCTGTTCCAGCAGATAGAGACACAGGTCTGTGCTCGTTCGAATGGGTCCATCCTTCGAGGCGCGGCCTATATAATCCGAGGCTTCTGGAAATACATAGAATGCACCCTCCGGTAGAGGACAATGCAACCCCGGTATGTCCGACATCTGCATCATGACGAAATCCCGACGTCGCCTGAATTCAGCCACCATCTTCAGTATTGGCTCAGGCGACATCTTGAGCGCAGCCACACCCGCTTTCTGAGAAATGCTCGATGGCGCAGAAGTAAACTGCGACTGGATCTTCGCGGTCGCCCGAACGACTTCCGTTCGCGCAGCAAGATATCCAAGCCGCCATCCAGTCATGGCGTAGCATTTTGAAAACCCGTTGACGACAATCGTGCGATCCTGCATACCGTCCATCTCGGCGAGCGATGTGAACTGCGTATCGTAGATGATCCGTTCATAGATCTCGTCGGAGATCACGTGCACGTGGGGGTGTCGCCGCAGCACTTCCGCCAGACCCTCCAGTTCACGGCGCGAATACACGAATCCCGTGGGATTTGAAGGGGAGCACAGTATGAGAAGACGTGTGGACTCCGTGATATGCGCCTCAAGCTGCTCCGGATGGAGGCGGTAATTCGAACCGGCCGACGTGGAGATGATCACCGGTGTGGCGCCCGCGAGGCGGGTCATCTCCGGGTAACTCACCCAGTACGGAGCGGGAATGATCACCTCATCGCCCGGTCCGCAAAGCGCAAGTATCGTCTGAGCGACGGACTGCTTGGCCCCGTTTGAACACAGAATGTTCTCGGGTGCATACGTGAGTCCATTATCGTCCAGTAGCTTCTGGCAGATCGCCTCTCTGAGTTCGAGCGTACCGGAATTCTCGGTGTAGTGAGTGAATCCGTCGGAAATCGCCTTGCGGGCTGCTTCCGCGACGGGTTCGGGCGTGTCAAAGTCCGGCTCTCCGGCACTGAGCCCGATCACCGGTCGCCCTTCGCGTCGAAGTTGCTTTGCACGGGCGGTCATCGCCAGTGTGGCGGAAGGCCGCATCGATTGCACGAATGGGTTGATAGGGAAAGTTTCTATCTGCAACGTGGCACCCGGAATTGTAGTGTGACTCAGCGACGCCTCTCCAGCGCCTCGGCAACGACGGCCGGAACGAACGGCCGGATGTCTCCACCCCACCGATGAATGTCTCGAACGACGGTTGAACTGATGAACGCGACCCGAGGCGTAGTGGCAAGCAAAACCGTCTCCAGTCCGCTGGCGAGTTCGGCGTTGGCGAATGCCATGCGCGTCTCGTACTCGAAATCGCCGGACTGCCTTAATCCGCGGATGAGAGCGACGGCGCCCCGGCCCGCCGCGTACGAGGAGACCAGACCCTCGAATGAAGCTACCACGATATTCGGGAGATGATCGGTCGATCGCCGAATAAGATCCTGGCGCTCTTCAGCGGAGAGTAGCGACATCTTCTCGTCATTGACGCCAACGACAATCTCGACGGTATCAAAGAGTCGAGCTGCCCGCTCCACCACATCAAGATGACCCAGTGTAAACGGATCGAAGGTCCCCGGGAATATGGCTAGCCGTTCCATCGAGGCGTCACCCGGACTTCGGTTTGTTGTTGGATGGCATGAAAAGACTCACCTTTGTTCGACCGTATGACCTCTGCGTCAACAGGCACGCGTGATCGCCGAAGTCAAGTCGGCCGTCATGTTCGAAGATAAGCAATCCCTCAGGTCTGACGATGCGGAGCGCTGCATCCGGAAGACGCATCACTTCATCGAAAGCGTACGGCGGATCCGCCAGAACGACATCAAACGGGGTGCCATCGTATCGCTCCAGATACCGGATGGCGTCGCCAACAACTACCGTTGATTGCGATTCGACGTCGAGGGCTGCCGCGTTCTTGCCCACATAGCCGGCTATTCTTGCGTTCTTTTCTACAAAAATGACATCGGACGCGCCACGGCTGATCGCCTCGAAACCCAGTGCCCCACTGCCGGCGAAAAGGTCCAGCACGCGTGCCGATACCATGTCGACTCGCCCGACCAGCAGGTTGAAAATCGCTTCCCGGATCCTGTCCGTCGTGGGCCGCACGTCCCGTCCCGGAGGTACCTGTATGGTGCGCCGGCGAAGGCTACCGGAGATGATGCGCATCCTCGTTCACTCCTGCATGTCCTCGCTCAAAGCGCACCACCAACGCACAGAACGTAGAGGTTCGGGTCGAAACTCGATCGCACGGCCACCGGGTCGTTTCGAACAAGCGACAGAGGATCCAGCTTTAGAATCTGAGCAGAGGAAAGAGAACTTACCTTTTCAAGATCCGAATCTTCAGGCGACTCGCCGTAAACGTAAATGCGAACCAGCCTTTCAGGAGGGATGTCAACCTCGCGCGCTATGTTCAGTATGGTGTAGGCCAGATCGGCCGGGAGGGTGGACGGTACCGTGACTCCAAAACGCCACTCCGCCGAGTCCATTATCGACACCTCCGTATGACCGGCAAAGCGGCCGATAAGGGCCGCCGCCTGATGACGTTGTTCACCGTCCAGCGCTTCTTCGATTCTGCCGGCAACCCTCGCCGCCGCCTGCATCGCCGTCATGAAATGCGTACGTGCGTCCGGGAATACGGAAAGTAGATCGTTGACGTGTCGTTTGATCGAGGCCGGCACCGCAGCGACGTGATACCAAGTGACATCATCGCCCTCATCCTCGTCACGAGCCCGCGCCGATCCGATCGGCTCCGCAACAACGCTCAGCGCCGCCTCCTTCCCTCCTATCAGGATCGTATCCGCTTCGAGCTGACTTCTCTTCTCTTCCTCCGGAATACGATCGGACACGGGAGAGAAAAACGACGTCACCGATCCCGGCGTCAGGACAACGGAGAAGTCCCCGGATCTGGATCCGGAGAAGACATCGCCGAGTGCTTCCTTGACGGTCCCCAGCTTGCTGGAGTCGCCCGACAGGATGGCGTGCTCCGCGTCGAAGTCGAAGTCACAACTTCCCAGTCGGAGTAGTTTGGCTCCGGGCTGCGCCTGCTCGATCTCGGCATATCGCATCCGGGAGCCGTGGAAGAATATTCCAGAGCGAATTCGGTCAGACATGCCGTACCTGATACTACCGGATTCACTGGCGAGAACGATGCTACGTCTACGCCGAGGATCGTTATTCCCAGGAAGCCGCGTTAAGCTTCGTCACGTCCGGCTGAAGCGTGCCAATCCGATCATCGGAATCGGGATCCTGGATCAGATATGTCATCACGCGCGCGGTGTCATTAACCGAAAGCATAAAGCGCTTGCCGGTACGCGGCGAATAGGGCAACGAATCCGCCACGAAGCCTGCGCCGAAAATGCTGTCCGCCGCAATGGCATACAGTGAATCAACCCGGATGAAGTCGACAAGCGAATCGAGGGAAGTCAGATAGCGCCCGTTCAAATCCTCGTAACGGATCATGGCAGCACGGATATCCAGCATCCGCCCGCGAGTGTCTTCCGTGACCTGTTTCTGCCTCTTGACAGCCTCGTACGGCTCGGTAATCGAAACGTAGAGCCAGTAAACCAGAGCTATGATAACGAGTCCCAGCGCCACCTGAATGGCAACCTGAACACCGTGGCTGTTTGAAGCCATCTTGCGCCTTCTCCCGTAAACCGTGATTGATTGCCAGATTGAGCGCGGTTACGCCGAATCAGACCGGCGATCCAACCGCATCAACATCGCGACGAAAATACGCGGCTACCCCCCGAAATGCAACATAACGTGACGTGCGGCCAACCGTTGTCAACGGTAGCCTGACCCGCATGCAAACCGTATCCTGAAGTCCGTATTGCGTACATTTGAGGGAATTACACCGGTTGATGTCCCCATTCTCGAAACTGCTCCGCCGTGACAAGCTTTCTCGTTAACGTTGATCACATTGCGACCCTGCGCAACGCCCGCAGAGAGCAATTCCCGGACCCCGTTCACGCGGCAGCCATATGCGAGTCCGCCGGCGCCGATGGAGTCGTCTTTCACCTGCGCGAGGACCGCAGGCATATCACGGAGCGCGACGTGAGACTCTTGAAGGAAACGGTACAGGGTCGTCTGGATTTTGAGCTCTCTACTAGCGACGAAGTGGTTCGCATCTGCTGTGAGATCATGCCCGACGTCGCGACACTCGTGCCGGAGCGACGCGAAGAGGTGACGACTGAGGGCGGACTCGATGTCATTGCCAATGACTACCAGTTGCGAAACGTGATACCCGATCTCATTCAGTCCGGCATTCCGGAAATCTCCCTGTTCGTTGATCCGGATCCGCGACAGATTGAGCATTCGGTGGAAGTGGGCGCGACGTGTGTTGAACTTCACACCGGAGATTTCGCGAACGCCGCCACAATGGAAGTACAACTCCGGGAAGCGGAACGACTCGCCGCGGGCGCCACGTTCGCCAACAGCCTCGGACTCAAGGTCCATGCGGGGCATGGATTGAACTACCACAACTACCCCGTCTTCGGTTCACACGTGCCGTTCGTTGAGGAGGTCTCGATCGGTTTTGCGATCATCGCGCGCGGCGTTCTCACCGGATTGCACAAGGCCGTCGAGGACATGAATCGACTTGTGAAAGAGCGGTACAATACCGACAATATCTAGTACCGCGTCGTCTATGAACGAAGACATCAACTCGGAGTCTGGCGGGCATCGTAGCGGCTATGTTGCCATCGTCGGCAAACCGAACGCCGGCAAGAGTACGCTCCTGAACGCGTTGCTGGGACAAAAGCTGTCCATCGTTACAGCCAAACCGCAAACGACGCGGCATCGGGTCCTGGGTATTCTCAGCGATGCTGAGAGCCAGATCATCTTCCTCGACACCCCTGGTGTCATCGAACCTCGCTATGGGCTGCAGGAGTCAATGATGCGCTCGGTGCGGCGCGCCGTGGTCGACGCCGATCTCATCCTGTTCATAGCCGACGTTACGCGCGAATCGCCCGACACGCTGAGCCTGGCAGAGCTGGGCAACGTACCGGCCGTCCTCGTGCTGAACAAGATGGACCTTATCCGCTCCGAGGATGCTCTGCCGCTTGTGGAGAAATACACGTCCCTGCGGACGTTTGCGGATGTGGTCCCGGTATCGGCTCGTAAGAAGACCAACCTCGACGTCCTGACCGAAGTCATCACTGCACGGATTCCCGAAGGTCCTCCGTTCTATCCGAAAGACCAGGTCAGCGAACACCCCGAGCGGTTTTTTGTCGCTGAGATCATCCGGGAGAAGATATTCCAGAAGTTCGGACAGGAAGTTCCGTACTCGACGCAGGTGAACATCGTCGATTTCACCGAAAAGAGTGACAGCGGCAAAGACATAATCGATGCCGAAATTGTCGTCGAGCGAGATTCTCAGAAGGCCATCCTGATCGGAAAGAATGGCGCCGCCGTCAAGGAAGTCGGTATCAGGGCACGAAAGTCGATCGAACTGTTTCTCGAACGACCGGTCTACCTCCGGCTCTTTGTGAAAGTGCGCAAAGGGTGGCGAGATAGTGATACACAGCTCCGCTCGTTTGGCTATGACTGAGTGTCGGGGGCCTGAACGTTAACGCCCAGGCTGCGCGTCACATCGAGAAGCTCTGCAGGCACGTGTCGTTCGTCCAGGAAATAACGACCGAACGAGTACCTCCGAGGATAGTCGCGCCGATACTGCGTGAACGTCTCGGCGGGCCGCCGGGAGTTTAGGATGCGCCGACGGAAGTCGTCACTCTCGCCCTCGATGTCGTACATCTGACGGATGACATCGTGAAGCCACTCCGCACGTGGAAGAGACGTGTCGGGCGCTCTCAGCTCCTTCAGGGCCGCATCCGTGCGCGCGTCTTCAACGGGCCTGCCAAGAAACCGATGAACGGCGCCGGCAATCATCCGTGCTCCGGTGAGCCTGGCGTCGGTCGAGTAGCCAGCGATATGTGGTGTGCAGATCCGGGACATATTTACGAGCAGAGGACTTGGTTCGGGCTCGGTATCCCAGACGTCCAGCACCGCCGGTCCAGCGTCGCTCTTCGCTAGATGCGCCATGAGTGACGACTCGTCTATGACGGGGCCTCTTGACGTGTTGATAAGCCACGCGTTGGGCCGCATCATGCCAAACAGTTCGTTCGTCATCATTCGATACGTCGGGTGGGCGCCCTCCCGCTCCAGTGGAACGTGCAGGGAGAGGATGTCGGCTCTTCGGACCGTACCGACGAGGTCGGAGATTTCGAGCCCGGGTGCAAACGGTTCCCCGTGCGCCTCCAGCGGTGGATCGTTAACGATAACACGCATTCCGCCTGCCACGAGTCGTCGAGCGAGCCTTCCACCCACGTTGCCGCATCCTACAATTCCAACCACCCTCTCACGCAGCCGAACGCCTGATTGGACCGCCAAGGAATACATCGCCGCGAGCACGTATTCCACGACCGATTCGGCGTTCGAGCCCGGTGCGTGCTTAAACACGATTCCACGGTCACGAAGAAACTCAGAATCGACGTGATCGACTCCGGCGGTGGCTGAACCGACGAATCTGACGCGGCTGTCGACGAGAAGACCGGAATTCACCTTCGTGACACTCCGAACGAGCAGCACATCGGCGTTCTTGACGGTTGCTGCATCGATATCGCGGCCCGGCACCGACGTCAGGTGCCCGGCGTCGCCCAGTAACCTCGGCAAATTTGGTATGTCCGCGTCTGCAACGATCCGTATCATGCTACGTAGGCGGTCAGAAACAGCCTTATATGGCCTGCGCGCTCGATTTCACATTCCCCCCGGAATCGAGCCAGGATACCTGTTCCAGGGCCTTTTATTCCTGCCGTGACTGGTTCGCCACCAATATTCACAGTGAATCGCATTCACGCATCCGTCCATAAGATGCCAGACCCCACGGACGGGTGAAGGGGCCATGAACGGCCCGTGAACCACCCGCCAACCGTGAACGAACCCGCGATGAAGAAAGTCAATCCCAATCTATAAGTCACCTAAACTCATGCTGTTATAAACAATGCCACAATGAGAAACCTTCTTGAGAGGCACTCGTTTGGCGGCGTTCTATTCAGCAGATTCTCAGTAATCGAGAAGTCGGAATCGACAATTTTTTGAAATGATACACGCGCTCATCAGCCAACTATCGAAGGCCAATCTGCTGGCACGACTGCCGTTGATGCTCTTCCTGGTAATGACCGGGACGGCAACCAACGCGGGCAGTCTGTCAACAGTCGTCGACTGGGTGGCCTCCACCAAGCGGGCGCAGAAGATCGAGCAGATCACTGCCGACTTCGTACTTGACTCGCGAACGCTTTACCAGGATGTCGCGCAGTGGTACGGACTGCCAGGAATCAAACCGACCAACGTGGACAGCGAAACGCTGTGGCTCGCAAGATGCATCTACTCTGAAACGAAGAATCCGATGGAGATGGTTCTCGTCGGATGGGTCGTCAGGAACCGCGTAGAGACTGGCTATCGCGGCCGTCGTACGTACCAGAGTGTTGTGCTCGACCCCTACCAGTTCAGCGCATTCAATCCGACTAGTTCATCACGCTTCTTCTTCAGTCATCTGAATGAGCGTTCGAACCCTGCCGGCTGGGCTGCTGCACTACGCATTGCCTATATGGTTCGGACTTCGGACGCTACCTCGCGACCGTTCTCCATCCGCACCCGCCACTTCTTCAGTGAGCGGTCGATGATAGACCGGTCAACGCCGTACTGGGTCGAGGATCACAAGCCCGTCGACGTCAGGGAACCGGTTGACGAAGAACGTTTCCGCTTCTACGCAGGCGTAGCCTGAACGCGCCAGACAGAATCAAAAGGGGCCCACCGATGGGCCCCTTTTTTTGTTTCCACCGGCGCCGCGACCTAGAGTCCTACTCCCAGACGCACCATGACGGCGCTCAGGCGCGTCGAGTCCTCTGCGTCAAAACTGACACCGCCAATCGTGAAGGAGTCTTTCATAAATCGTGATACGCCGAACGCGTATCGCACTTCCGGATAGAGTCGGAGTCCGATCGCCGGAACCTTGACTTCCACGCCGACACCAATGGATCCGGACAGCAAAAAGTCCTCAAAGGAATCCTGGATTTCGTCCCTGTTGCTGCGCGGAAAACTGACGACGGGTCCTCCGAGTAGGTATGGCTTTAGAAGTGGTGCCTGAAGCAGCGGTATCCGCACGTCGATCGGAACCTCGATCAGCGTCAGGTCAAAGGACTCGACTACACCGGTCACGTTCCAGTCGACATCTCCGGCCTTTCGAATGAAGACACCGGGACGGACGGCAATCGGGAGCGCCCCAAGATCGAAGAACACGCCGAAATGGTATCCGGTCGCATTGTCAAAGTTAGCCGCGCCGGACTGGGTGCTGATATCCCCCAGCCTGTCGAAATTCAGACCTGCAGCTACGCCCAGCTGTGCATGCGCCGCGGGTACCGCCGCAGCCATCACAAAGGTGAGCGTTGAAACGAATATTCGGGATTGGATACTCAAGGTATTGCGGGATTGGTGGTGGGGGTGTGGGTAAGGCCGGGAGGGCCTGTCTGGTCTGCAACTTAGCGGCTACTGACTCGTTTCCGCAAACCGGAAGATCGGACATGTCGGGGATCGATTATCCAACCACAAGTTCGCAGCATAGCCAAAAGACCTTAGACACCATGAAGATCGGCATCACCTGCTATCCCGTGTATGGCGGAAGTGGAGTCGTGGCGACCGAGCTGGGCATCGCCCTCGCCGAAAGAGGGCATGACATTCACTTCATCGCATACTCGATGCCGTTCCGGCTGGCTCACGTGGCCGAGAACATCTTCTTCCACGAGGTCAATGTCAATACGTATCCCCTGTTCGAGTATCCGAACTATACGCTGAACCTCACGAGCAAGATGGTCGATGTTGCCAAGCATGAGCAGCTTGACCTGCTTCACGTCCACTACGCGATACCGCACGCAACGAGTGCCGTACTCGCTCGCCAGATCCTGGGCTGCGAGGATTACGAAATCCCCGTAGTCACGACGTTGCACGGCACGGATATCACCATCGTCGGTCGCGACCCGTCCTTTCAACCGGTCGTGAACTATTCCATCAACCAGTCGGACGGCGTGACGGCGGTATCGGAATTTCTCAAGCGTGAGACCTACGATCGCTTTTCCATCCGCAAGGAGATCGAGGTGATCCCGAACTTCATCGACACTCGTCGATTCCGAAAGATGGATAAGGATCACTTCAAGCGAGCGCTCTGCCCCAACGGCGAGAAGCTGCTCATCCACGTGTCGAACTTTCGTCCAGTGAAGAACGCGACGCAGGTGGTCGAGGTATTCCACAAGCTGAAGAGTGAGAACCACTCGGTGAAGTTGTTGCTTGTAGGAGATGGGCCGGATCGAACGGGTACCGAGCGCCTGTCGCGCGAACTGGGTGTCTTTGATGACGTCCGGTTCCTTGGCAAGCAGGAACCGATCGAGGAAATACTGTCGATAGCGGATGCTTTTATCATGCCAAGCGGCTCGGAAACCTTTGGCCTTGCCGCACTGGAAGCCATGGCGTGTGGCGTCCCCGTCGTAGCCTCGGACATCGGCGGCCTTCCGGAGTTGATCTCAGACGGCGAGACCGGGTTCCTGTGTCCGCTGGACGACGTCTCATGCTTCGCGGACCGGATTCGAAGCCTGCTCGATGACGAAAGCATGCGCGACAACATGGGCCGCGCAGCACGGGAATCTGCCGCCGACCGGTTCGACGTCAATCGCATCATCCCGATGTACGAAGAGTACTACGAGAGAGTGAAGGCGGGCGACACGATTATCGTCGACTGAGTTAAAGCGATATCTTTGGGCGGACCGGCGTTTCTCAGAACTCGAGCACGAGTTGTCTCTCAATGGCCGTCGACAATCTCATCTCCCGCAAGAAGGACTCGTATCCGATAAGTGACTATTTCGAGTCCTACCTGCGTCGCTATGGTCGAATCGTAAAGTCCTCGATCCACTACGAGGATCTCCTTCGCTACGCGAACTCTGTTCCCATGTACGACGAGCGCGGCGAGGACACGCTCTGGTCAACCGTGTTCTACAACAATACGGAGCACGAGGAAGTCCACGAACAGCTGAAGGTTGCGTACGCGATTCTGAAAGCGCAGGGCGATACGTCGATCACCGAGCATCTTTACATCGACCGTGTCGACCTCTGTCTGTACGGGAATACGTTGCCGTTTCGAATCCGGATCGTCAACCATCTGAATGACAACCACGACTACTTCTACGTAAAGCGGATCGACGCCAACCGCATCTACGGCCTCGAACTGGAACACATTCTCTCGCCCAACCGGATCAATTACTTCGTGTCCGGCGAAACAATCGTCGAAGAGCACATCATCGGTATTCCGGGCGACGCCTTCATGCGCGAGAACCGCCCGATAAGCAACTTCGACGAAGTCCGGCTGGCAAAGGAGTTCGTAAAGTTCAACGAGCGCGTGTTCGTTCGTCTACTGGGTGATATGCATTCCGGCAATTTCGTTGTCGACATCACGCGCGACTTCGAGAAGTGGCACTACCGTATGCGCCCGATCGACTTCGATCAACAGAGCCACCACTACCGCAAGGAAGTCTACCTTCCGCACTACTACCATCAGAACGGACCACTGATCGACATCGGAATCAAAACGCTCGCACCGGAGAACGTGCTTCAGTATCAGAAGGAAGAGCGAGCTCTCATCGCCAATCGAGTGCGAGTCTCGCACGGTCGACTTCGGAACCTGCTCAATGTGATGGCGGAGGATATCATATCTACAGACAACAATGTCGAGCTGCTGCGCGAACAACTTGCGGAACACTATCAGAATCCGGACTTCGCCCGATGTCTGACGATGGGCGAACTCGTTCGAACCTCGATCAATCTCGTCCTCGACGCTACGAAGCCGGCGACGATGCCGTTCAAAACCATCCGGTCCGCCCAGCAGGTGAAGGAAGGGCAGATTTAGCGCTGGTCGAACTCCTCGCGCGCCACGAGAAATGGATTCTGTGCGACCTCCTGTCCGATCGTGGTGTCCGGACCGTGCCCGGCGTAAACGCGCGTCTCATGTCCGAGGGGCACGAGCTTCTGGAAGATGGATTGCATGAGAGTCGGAAGCGATCCCTGCCACAGGTCAGTCCGTCCGATCGATCCGGCGAAAAGCACATCTCCGCCGAAGACCAGCTTTTCCGACCGGTCGTGAAAACTGATCGAGCCGGGTGAATGTCCGGGCGTGTGAAGTACAGTCCAGGAATTTGCTCCTACATTCACGGTCCCGTGATCTTCCAGAAAGCCGGCCGGCGCCGGAGGTTGGTCGAGCTCCGTTTGAAACAGAAGCGCCTGCTCCGCCGCATGCTCCAGCAGCGGCAAGTCCGATCGATGCATCCAGAACGGGACATTCAGTGCATCGCACAGATGAGCAAGTCCGAAGATATGGTCCAGGTGCGCGTGCGTGAGCAGGATCCGTTCCACATCGAGATCTTCGGCACTGATGTAGTCTATCACTTCACGATGCTCGGCTTCCTCAGCGCTTGACGGATCGATGACCACCGCCGATTGGCCAACCGAGCACACAAAGCAGTTCGTCTGAAAAGGGTTGAACGTGAATGTCTTGACGATCATGGCACTTACTGGAGATTTCCGGGCTTCCACCGATACAGCCCTTGTGTACGCGAGAGTTGGCGCTAATGAGCGGGAGAACCGCGCCCGACGAATCTCGTTCCACCTATCTTGTCACCCCGGTTGAACCCTGAACGGTAAATACGAGCTAATCCCGGATGTTCTCTCGGATCCACCGCATGATTCTCAGGATGTTTCCAGGACCGTTCCTGGGATGGCTGGGAGCGTTCATGTTTCTGCTCGTGATGCAATTCCTGATCCGGTACATGTCGCAGCTGGTCGGGCGGGGACTGCCGGCCACTGCCATCCTCGAGCTTGTCGCGTACAGCCTGGCATACATGGTGGTGCTCGCTGTTCCCATGTCGGTACTCATCGCCACGCTGATGACCTACGGGCGCCTGGCCGAGACCGGAGCGTATGCGGTCATCAAGACATCTGGCTTGTCCCTGATGCAGGTGCTGTGGCCGTCATTGCTCGTCGGAGCGCTACTGACCGCCGGTATGTGGCACTTCAACAGCGTCATTCTTCCCGAAGCCAACTATCGCGCGAAGACGCTGTGGTCAGATATCCGCCAGAAGAAGCCTGGTTTTGAACTCGAGCCAGGCGTGTTTTACGAGGGTATCGACGATTACAGTATTCTGGTGAAAGAGATCAACCACGAGACTGGCGCGCTCACCGATGTAACGATCTTCGACTATTCGCAGGGGTCCAAGCGGCGGGCGGAGATCAAGGCCGCGTCCGGCCGACTTTCGGCTTCGGACTCCGGTTCCGAGTTGACCCTTGAGTTGGCGGACGGTGAGCTTCATCGACTGATGCGCAATCGCGTTGCAACGGGATCCACCGAGCGATACGAGCGCCTGAAGTTCAAGACCTATCTATTTCGCCTCGACCTCTCCGACCTTGCCTTTCGTCGCAGTGACCCGGGCAGTGAGCGTCGCTCCGATCGGACGATGCGGTCACGTGAAATGCAGAGAATCGTTGATTCGCTTCGTGCTACTGCGCAACAGACGCGCGTCGATCTACTCAATCAGACGCTGTTCCTGGGCACGCTTGAGCCGACAGACGGTAACGAAGTGATCCGCCCGGTCACACCCGCTCGCATAGAGGAGTCACTGAACGCAGATGACGCGTTGCAGCATATTCGGAATTTTGAGGGGCTGACCTCCGATCGTATTCGATCCGTGTACAACCGTTCAATACAGTCCGCGCGTCTGGTTCGAAGTCAGATCGACAACACGAAGCGGACACTACACTGGCAGGAGCAGCGTGCGGACCGGTTCGCTGTCGAAATACACAAGAAGTACTCCATTGCCGTCGCATGTATCATTTTCGTGCTCATCGGAGGCCCCCTGGGCCTGAGCATTCGTCGCGGCAGCCTGGGTCGATCCGCGATCGTAGCGGTGGCGATTCTACTCTTCTACTGGGTCACCCTTGTGCAAGGAGAGAAATTTGCGGATCGCGGCCATCTGGAACCCTGGATAGGCATGTGGGCGGCTAACGTCGTGACCGGAATCGGAGGACTGTGGATCTTCTTGTACGCGTATCTGGACCTCAAGGCCACGCCATCACTGACGTCCCGATTTCGTCGGTGGTTGAAGCGCGGACCGTAGCCGATGCTGTACATCGTTCCTACACCCATCGGAAACCTGCAGGATATCACCCTGCGCGCGCTCGACGTGCTGAAACAGGTAGACCTTATCGCGTGCGAGGATACCCGTACGTCCGGCAAACTCCTCTCCCACTACGGCATCACGACCCGGCGGATCTCGTACCACGATCATAACGAGCGCACACGCACTCCTCATCTGATCGCTCGCATGAAAGCGGGAGCGAGCATTGCTCTCATAAGTGACGCGGGCACGCCCGGCATCTCGGATCCCGGATTCTATCTGGTACGTGAGTGTCATCGACACGACGTCGTCGTCGTTCCTTTACCGGGGCCGAGTGCCGTTCTTCCGGCACTGGTGGCAAGCGGAATTCCGAGCGAGCGCTTCGTCTTCGAGGCATTTCTTCCACCGAAAAAAGGTCGAAAGGCCAGGCTGCAGGAGATAGCTGCGGAGACGCGCACCGTCGTTTTTTATGAATCCCCACACCGGATTCTGAAGACACTCGCTGAACTGGAGGAGCTCTGCGGACCCGAGCGGCCTATCGCGGTGGCACGGGAATTGACGAAGAAATTCGAGGAGGTCGAGCGAGGCTCAATCGGCGGGGTTCGTCAGACACTGATGACGCGCACGAAGCAAAAAGGCGAATTTGTCGTGGTGATCGGAGGAGCCGGTAAGGTCGAATCGCCCTGAATGCCGTTGAATCAATACGGCCAAGACCGCGTTAGCACGTAGCTATTTTTCCCTTCGATCGTACGCTCTATCGTTCGCGAGCACGCAGACGCTTCCGTCCGCATCGTGAGCAGGAGCCGGTTTGTCCGCAGCCTCTATGAACTGGATTCGAACAGAGCGGCTTGTAGCGGCCGCGGTATTCGTCTACGCGCTGGTCCTCTACCTTCTGACGGTAGCTCCCACGGCTTCATTCTGGGATTCCGGCGAATTCATAGCCATTGCGAGCCAGTTGCAGGTCTCGCATCCGCCGGGTGCGCCGTTCTACATGCTCGTCGGCCGACTTTTCTCGATGTTCGTACCGGATGCCTACGTCGCGCTCAGCGTCAACCTGGTATCGGTCGCTGCAAGCGCCTTTACGGTCCTCCTCGCGCACCTCATTATCGTACGCCTCGTTCGAGAGTGGCAGGCGGAGGATTCAACCGGCGCCCTCGACCGCATCACCGCGCTCTTTGCAGGCGTCATTGGTGCCTGCACGTTCGCGGTGACGGACTCGTTCTGGTTCAACGCGGTTGAGGCAGAAGTGTACGCGATGTCGATGTTCTTCACCGCCGTCGTCGTATGGCTAATCCTGAAGTGGAGCGAGCAGGCTCGTGTCGAAGAGGCATCGCACAGTGGCGGTCAGCATCCCTTCACACTACAGGCCAACCGGTACCTTATTCTGATCGCCTATCTGTTCGGACTGGCGATCGGCGTCCACCTGTTGAATCTGCTGGCCGTGTTCTTCATCGCACTGATCGTCTTCTACACCGAGTTTGAGAGACAGGACTGGACGACCAGGCAGGTGGTAATGGGACTCATCGCAGCTGGTGCCGTCGCTTCGGCCGCCTTCTTGGTGATCTATCCCGGTGTCATTCTGTGGCTGCCGACGCTGGCCGGCAACATGGATTCGCCCGTACTCCTGCTCTTCGGACTCGTGGCCGGGGTTGTATTCCTTGTCTACTACACGAATAAAAAGCGGATGGCGCCGGCAAATCTCATTGCCGTGTCGCTCGTGATGGTCCTTATCGGATACTCCGCCTACGCCCTCATCTTCATCCGAAGCGCCTCCGATCCTCCTATTGACGAGAATGACCCGGAGAATGCAGCCGCGATCGTCTCGTACTTGAAGCGTGAGCAATATGGCGCGACGCCCATTTTCAAGGGAAACACGTTCGACGATCGGACCGGAAGCCTCGGTGAGAAAGAAGTCTATTTCCCCAGACGACATTCCCCCGATCAGGTACACTGGCGGGAGTACAGGCGCTATGACTCAGATCTGGACTTCTTCTTGAGTTACCAGATCGGCCACATGTATCTCCGATACTTCGCGTTCAACTTTATCGGACGCGCAAGCGACATCCAGGATGCCCCCTTCATTACGGGTATGTCGTTTCTGGATGGGGACAAGGACGTCCCGTTTTTCCAGACGCCGAGCGAGGAGGCGTCGCGCAATGCGTATTTCGCTCTCCCGTTCCTTCTGGGTCTGCTCGGCCTTGTGCACCACTTCTCTCGTGACCGGCGAAGAGCGTTCGCCGTCTTTGTGCTCTTCGTGATGACGGGGGTAGGAATAATCTTCTATCTCAACCAGCCGCCGATGCAACCCCGGGAGAGGGACTACGCCTATGTGGCCAACTTCTTCTCTTTTTCGCTGTGGATCGGGATTGGCGCCGCGGGACTGATCGAGTTTGTACGCCAGGCATGTCGAACCCGCAGCCTGACGGAATCCGCAACGCGTGGTCTGATTTTCGTCACTGGAGGCCTGATTTTCGTCGCTGTACCACTCGTCATGCTTGTAGCGAATTTTGACGATCACGATCGTTCCGGCCGATACGTCGCCCCGGACTACGCCTACAACATGCTGATGAGCCTCGCGGACGACGCCGTGATCTTCACGAATGGTGATAATGACACCTTCCCTCTGTGGTATCTGCAGGAAGTGGAGGGTGTTCGACAGGACGTCCGCGTCGCAAACCTGTCACTGATGAATACCTCGTGGTACCTCCGGCAGCTGAAGAACCAGTCTTCGCGGGACTCCGCACCGCTACCCATGTCGATGTCGGACGACCAGATTGACGCCATTGGACCGCGAGCGTGGCGGCCGAACGAGGTTACCCTGCCTGTGGACAAGAAGGCACTTTTTGGTGACTCCGAGATGGGATTCTCGCTCGATGATACAAGCCTCGTCGAGAGCCCGATGAAGTGGACGCTAGAGGGACGACCACTATCAGAGGAGTACAATTACCTGCATGCCGCCGACCAGGCGGCGCTCGACATTCTCGTTACGAACGCCCGACAGAACTGGCGCCGCCCGATCTACTTTGCGGTAACGGTCAGCCCCGACGGGCTTCTGAATCTCGAGAACTATTTTCAGCTTGAAGGGCAGGCGCAGCGCGTCGTTCCGATTCCGCACGACGAAGGATTCCTCGGGCGTGTCGACCCCGAGATCACACCGGAGCGCCTGGCTGCGTTCAGGTTGCGTGGCCTGGACGATCCGGATGTGTACTTCGACGAGAATATTCGAAATATGCTCGACAACTACCGCAGCGTGTATTCGCACGCGGCGCAGAGTCTGGCGCGCCGCGGCGAGGGCGCCAAAGCACGGGCGCTGCTGGACACGCTCATGCTGAAGATGCCGTTCGAGACGGTACCCGGTGACGCCAACACGTTTGTGATGATGGCGAACGCGTATCAGGCAGTCGGTGCCTCAGAAAAGGCCGTGGAGATCGCCAGGCGTGCGGAACCTGTTGTTCTCCGGAGACTGGAAACGGCCACTACGCAGCGTCAGCTGGAGCTGGCAGCACGGTATGTTCAGCTTGTGCGGCTGATCTACATGGACGGCGGTGACTTCGTCCTCGCGTCCGAACTCGGCGGCCGGATCGCAGACTTCTTCGACGACAGCACATTCCGACAGTCCCCCGAGGAATTGCAGGTGCTCTTCGAGCAATCAACGGCCCGGTCCGCCAACGATAATTGACCTGCGGTCGGGCTTCCGGCCAGCCTACCGGTCGACGGCCCTGATGACAAACGGGTGTGACGAATCGTTGATCTTCAGCGAGTAGTGCCCCGGTTCGTACAGTCCTTCAAGCAACAGATAGAAGCGGTAGGGTCGCACCACGGTCGCGCAAAGGACGCCACGTTGTCGCCGCATCTGAAGCCTGACGTTGAGGATGTGAGCCGCGCGTTCCTGCTCTACGGAGTCAAGTTCCGTGCAAGAGTCAGGGAACGCGCCCTTGATCAACACCTCGACGCGGGTTCCTGCACCATCGGGAGACTCCGCAACCGCCGGCCGTACGTGCACGGTGTCATGAACGGCTGGAAAGTGGACGTATTCGATTTCCGTCTCGGGCGCCCGAATCACGATCGTCTCCCGTCCGTCCGCTGCCTTGCCTTCAAAGCGATGGCCGAATTGCTCATCGGGCGGCAGCTCAGCTGGTCGAAGTCCCGCGCAGGACGCCAGAAGGAGGACAATCGCTGACGAAGAAAGCAAGTGGAAGATCGTTCGGGTATTCATGATCAATCACCGTGGCGAACCGCCCGGGCGGCGGGGCTCTGAAGAAACGGGATGTCAGCAGACGATCCTTCGGAGGACACTGTGCCAATTTCTGCATCCCCCCAAAGACGCTCGAGCTCATAGAAGGACCGCCGTCCTTCCGCAAACACGTGAACCACGACATCCACATAATCCAGAAGTACCCACTGCAGATGGTCGAGCCCCTCGACATGCCACGGCTTCTCCTTGTATTTCGATCGAATATCCCCGCGCACCGACTCGGCAATAGCCTTGATCTGGACGTCGGAATCTCCCGTGCACAACACAAAGAAATCGGCGACGCCGCTGATACCTCTCAGATCCATGACCACCACATCGCGGGCTTTCTTGTCAAGCGCGGCGTCCATGGCACTGGCGGCAAGAGCCGTCGACGGGTTGTTCGTGGCTCGTTTCTCGCTGCCGGAGCGTTGAGGAATGGACGGTAGTTCCGATTGAGTCATGAAGCAGTGATTTGTTGAGAAGGCGAGGTTACGATTGCATACGATTGAACATCTGACCGGATTCTTCAGTCGGGCTCGAACGGTTTCATGTCTTTGTAATCCATGCCTATTACGACGGACGCATTGAGATACAGGTCAGCATTGATGTCCTGTTCGACACGTTCCTCAGCGATACCGAGCACGCGGGCCACCTTCGCGGCCGACTCCATATCTCCGACCCTGTCAATCACTTTGGACTGCTTGACGTCGGATACACTGTAGTTGCCGGTCTCTACCACGTCGAATCCGTGATCGCGAAGGTACTGCGTCGTGATTGCTGCCAGGCCGGCCACACCGCAGCCGTTTCGAACTTCAAGCTGTATCGTACTGCCGACCAGTTTGCCGTCCTCAATTACTCTCTGAGAGTCGACACGGGGTGCAAGCACTCGAACTCCAAATGCGTACAGAAGTAACGCTGCAGCCACACCGGTCACCACAAGTATTGTAGTGAGCAGCCGGTTGGACCATGCCGCCCTTGCACTGACCATAGGCTAGCTGTCTGCGCCCTTGCGGCAAAAAAAACCGCGATGCAGCTGGGACCGGCGGCATCGCGCTAAATCGTTATCAAGAGAGCGGTCTATAGTACCCAAGTATCCTGACGCCTCGCTGGACGGTTCGTGATTCACCGATACCGATAACGCGGATAGTACCCGTATGGAGACGCATGGTAGCCGAACGGAGATGCATAGCTGCCGTAGGGACTCTGACGCACGGACAGATGAATCTGCATGTTCTTCAGCGGCTGGTAGTTGATCTCGGCATTGCGCAGGAACACGCGGGGTGACTGCGAGAACGAACCTCCCCCGTTGAATCCACTGCTGTACGGAGAGTACGCCATGGCAATATCAGCCCGCGCTGCGAACTTGTCTCCAAACTTCCACAGCATGGAATTCGTATACATCGCCAGGGAAGATGAATATCCACCACCGGAGCCCATGGACATCTCGAACGAGTGGTTCATCTTGAAGTGCTGTGGATTGAAGAGGGTATTCATCAGGAACCCCTTCGCACCGCTGTCATAAAGCTGCACCGGCGACGACCCATTCGTGGAGGCGGCGCGGAGCTGAGCCTCAGCCGGCGTGGCCAGAATCAGCATTGCTACCAGGATTGACGATGTCAGGATCGATCTCATCTACTCCCTCCAGGAATACATACGCGGAGTATATAGCCGCTTCATTGTGATGTCAATAACGTAATTCATGACCCAAGGTTCTGCCCCACGCAGCGATTGCGTCCGGGGCTTCCGCCGACCACTGCGCTAAAATGACCATCCTCGGAATCGAGAGCTCTTGCGATGACACGGCGGCCGCGCTGGTCACTAACGGCCGACTGGTGTCCAGTATTGTGTCGTCGCAGGTTCTGCACGAGCAATTCGGCGGGGTGGTGCCGGAACTGGCTTCTCGTGACCATCAGCGCAATATCGTGTCAGTTGTCGAGCAGGCAATCGAGACCGCCGACGCCTCCATCGAGTCAATTGATGCGGTGGCCGTCACATACGGTCCGGGACTGGCCGGCTCGCTCCTGGTGGGCCTGAGCTATGGCAAGGCGCTGGCAGCGGCCCGGGGCATTCCGCTCGTCGGAGTGAACCACCTGGACGGCCACATATACTCGGTGTTCATCGAGGAGCCTGTCCCGGAGTTCCCGTTCCTTTGTCTCGTGGCCTCTGGCGGCCATACGATGCTTGTCCACGTTGATGCGGAGTTTCGTCACGAGCTCCTTGGATCCACGCGTGATGATGCCGCCGGAGAGGCCTTCGACAAGGTGGGGAAAATGCTCGGACTGCCATTCCCGGGCGGGCCGGAAGTCGACCGACTCGCTTCTGCGGGAGATCCGGGATTTCACCGCTTTCCCCGCGCAGCACTCGATGGATTTGATTTTTCGTTCAGCGGCGTCAAGACGTCTGTTCTCTATTTCCTGAAACAACCGCACGGTCAGGACAGGCACGTATTTCTGGAGCAACATCTCGAGGATGTCTGTGCTTCGTTTCAGGATGCCGTGGTCAGTATGCTCATGACCCAGCTGGCAAAGGCGGTGGATGCAACCGGCGCCGCGCGCGTCGCCATCGTCGGCGGTGTCTCGGCGAACACCGCACTTCGCGAGGCGGCCGAGCGATACTGCGAGGATCGCGGCCTTGCCCTGTTCATACCAAGTCCGATCTATTGCATGGACAATGCTGCGATGATCGCCACTGCAGGCTATTATAAGTTGATTGCGGGCCTTTCAAGTCCATTTACTCTGACAGCCGACGCGAACGCAGCGTTTAGCTGAGCAGCGGGTCCGCCCGCGAACCGGACGCTCTCATGCTCATCAAGACCGCCCTGAAACTCGTTAATTCTATCTCCGACAAGCGGCCGCAGGTATCGGACGATCCTTCTGTAGCCGACCTCGACGCGTGGCGCAATCGCATCGACGCCATCGATGTCGCCGTGATGAACCTGCTGAACGAACGATCGGTATGTGCGAACAAGATCGGATTGATCAAGAAGCACAATGGCATGCCGGTATATGTGCCGAGCCGCGAGACCGAGGTGATTGCGAACGTGGTGTCCAGCAACCCCGGCCCGCTCCCTGACCAGGCGGTCCGCCGGTTGTTTGAACGAATCATAGACGAAACGCGTTCACTCGAACGACACCTATATCAAGAAGAACCCCTCTCCGGAGAAGGTGACCCTCATGACGATTGAGCGGCACTACATTCTCGGAACATTCGAATGCAGATCATGTCCCGTCCAAGAACTTTTGCCATCCTCACTGTCGGTGTTGTCGCCCTCTTCGTCGGCGGGTGCGCAATCCTCTACTATGTCGCTTTTGCCCCCAACACGGGCGGCTTTGAGGGAAAGAAATCGGTCAAGATCGCTCCGTCGAGCAGTTTTGCACAGGCAGTAGATTCGCTGGCTGCGGATGGCCTGCTCCGGTCTGCCACAACGTTCAGTCTTATGGCCCGTGTCACGGGATGGGGTGATCAGATCAAGGCGGGGTACTACGAGATTCCGGCCGACGCCTCGAACTACGACATGCTCGAGACCCTGCGAAAAGGACTGCAGTCGCCAATCCGAATCACCATTCCGCCGGGTTCGCGTCGCGAAGTCGTTGCCGCCGTCGCAGCCCGCAACATGGCATTCGACTCCGGTTCGTTTCTCGCTGCACTGTCTGACACCTCGCTTGCCCGGTCGCTGTCAACAGACACGACGCACCTGTTCGGGTTCATTATGCCGGAGACCTACTTCTTCTACTGGCAGACCTCTCCTGAGGATGTCATTCGGACGATCCGGAAGGAATTTGATCGGCGCTACGAGCGCCTTGTTGCGGGTGCCACCGCGGAGCCGCCGCTTACCGCCGACGACGCTGTTACGCTTGCATCGATAGTCGAATGGGAGAGCGACATCGTCGATGAAAAACCACGCATCGCAGGAGTGTACTTGAACCGGCTACGAAACAGCTGGCGCCTTCAGGCTGATCCAACGGTTCAGTTTGCGATCCTGGCCCTGGAGGGATCCAAACGCAGACTCTTCTTTAAGGACTACGAAATCACGCATCCTTACAACACCTACCTGTACGCGGGCCTTCCACCGGGTCCTATCACCAATCCGTCGATGTCTTCCGTCGAGGCCGTGTTGCGCCCGGAGAAGCACCGGTACTATTACTTCGTTGCGACCGGCGAAGGCAACCACATTTTCTCAAGGACCCTTACGGAGCATCAGCGCAACGCCAGAAACTACCGACGCCTGATGCAGCAGCGCAGAGCCCAGGTCGGTGGCTAGAACGCGGCGGAGTCTCAGATAAACACGCGAACGCCAAGGGACGCGCGGTTACGGACGATCTCCTCGTCGACGACGGGTGCTCCGCTTACGTTGTACGGCGCGTAACGGTCGTCGAACCGCTCCTGAGACCAACCGAGATCAATCGCAAACTTGCCCTGCCGGAGGTAGCTGAAGCCGGCAGAGAAGAACATCTTGTCGCGATCGACAGAGTTTACGTCCGTTCGCAAATCCACCCGGATATCTCTTGGATCTGGCTGGTAACCGATGCCGCCGCGCACGACAAAGTCGCTGATCTTGTACTCGGCGCCGAACCGCGTATTCACGACTTGCTGGAGATTCTGCGAAATGTCCTGATTCTCCTGAAAGAAGGCGAAGTCGTCCGAACCGAGTTCCATCTGAGACCAGTCGACGAACTCAGCGTCGGCGAGTAGTGTCAGATCTCCCAGGCGATAGGCCAGTCCCGCACCAAGGCGCCACGGCGTGGTGATTTCGTAGTCGAACGTGCCGTTCCCGACGTCGTCGTCGAAGTCGAAACCGTAGCTGGACTCGAAGCCATCGTCAAAGCGCGTCTCGAGAAACGTCGCGAAATCCTCACTGATCGAGTAGAACGTCGGCGTTTCGATGGTGAATCCGACCTTGAAGTCCCTGGCAGCCTCGAGCGATACTCCAGCGCGCAGGTTCACTCCTACCAGCTCGGACTGCACGGTTTCAGTCCACGTAAGCGCATCAAAATCGACCGTGCCGGCAAGTCCGTCATTGTCATTCTGGAAGTCGTCCTCATCAAAGACCCGACTGTATTCCCATTTGCCGTATGGAACGTTGAGAGTCACGCCGACCATCACGCCTCGAGAAGCTTCGAACGCCGTGCCGAGACTGAATTCATGCATGCTGCCTTCTTCAGATACGACGCCTTGCTGCATTACCGAGCCTGTCGTCACCGCCGGGAAGAACGGTACGTCATCTCCTGCTTCGTATGCGTCGATATCGAGATCAATGCCGAACGTTTCGAAACCGATGAACGAGAGTGCTCGGGAAAACGACGGCGTAAACACGTCGTCGGCTGTGCCCGCAATACCGTCGTTTCCAGGATCCTCGTCGATCTCGAACTCGCCGGGTAGAGGCAGAAAGAACTCGGTCGCCGAATTGGCATCGTTGGTTCCCGAGAAGAACAGCTCCCTGCTGAAGGTTTGCACCCGCTGGTAGCTCGCTGCGATTGCCAGGGCGCCTCGCCGCGTGGGAACCCGATGGGCATACCCCAGATGGTCAAGACCTGTATCGGAAACGTCGTTGCTCGATCCGTTACGAAAAGTACCCAGCGAGTATATCGCATCGTCGTCCGTCGTAAACGACGTGAGTCCTCCGGAAAAGAGGGAGCCTTTCAGGTATGCAAGTCCTGCCGGGTTCGTGTAAAGTGCCGAGAGATCGGCGATACCCGCCGTCCCCGCACCACCGAGGCCGAGAGCGCGCACGCCCACCGAGGGTTGTCGTGCTGTGAACCTCAAAGCGTCTTCGCCATCCTGAGCAAAGGCAGGTTGTGCGAGCAAGATCGTCAGTGAGAGAGCTGCAATGTGGGTCGTCCAGTTTCGCCTGCTCATGATCTATCTCCTGTAACTAGTCTGATTCCTATTCTTGTCCGGGGGTCCTGGCAGCCTGTCTCAAGGGCATAAGAAAGGCCCGCGCGCAGGCACGGGCCCAACCCGGAGTCTGCCATACCCCCCTGTCAGTTTTTCTCAGAACACGGGTGCGGCCGCGAAGAGCGCACCGCACGGCGGCACGTCAAAGCTGGTTTATCTTCGGCTTCTTCTCGAGCTCTTGCCAGAGCTTTTGCTCGAACTGCCAGACGAGCGGCCCGAAGAGGTCCGGGCGCCTGAACTACTGCGGCTGCTGCCGGACGAACGAACCGACTTGCTGCTACCGCTGCGGCTCGAACTTGACCGGGTCGCTCTGCTGCGAGTCGAGGTACTGCGCTTCGGAGCAGAAACGCGACGACTTCCACTCGGTCGACTGTTGCGAACCTGCCGGCTGTTGCCCGAGGAACGAACGGTCTTTGAATTTGATGAGCGCGAGGACGGCCGCGTCACCGTCGTCGATCGACTTCGAGTCGTGCGGCTATCGGGCGAATACGTACGGCGTGTTCCCTGGGCCTGCGAATCGCGATCATACCGGCGGCGCAGCGATCCATCACTCGAACGCTCCGAAGAATTCGAACGATCGGAGCGCTGATAGCGATCTCTCAGAGAGCTCGCGCTGCCGCGGTAGATAACTCTGCGATTGGAAGGAGTCGTGGTTCGACCTACCCCCTGCGATGAGCGCCCATCCCTTCCGGATCGGAGCTCGTTCTTCGAGTTATCGTCGCTGCCTCTCCGCTTGACCGTTCGAGACGTACCGGACCGACTTGATCCCGTGCGGCCGCTGCTCTTCTTGTCACCGCTATACGTTGACCGACCTACGTTTGTCCTCGAACCTGACCGTGTCACGCCGCGCGTGCCAGAGGATCGAGTTCCGTCCTTCGACGTCGTCGTCGCTCCAGTGTTGGTCCGCGTTACGCTCCGGCTCCGTGTACGATCGTCCTTGGAGGTCCCGCTTCGGTCGATTGTACCACGCGTGTAACCACGGCTCGTTCTCGTGCGATCGACCAGCGAACCCCGGCCTGAAACCGATCTTCGAGACTGGATGAATCTGTTCGGCCGGTAAGTCTTGTATCCTGACGCATAGTACGGGTTGTAGTAGCCTCCGTACCCGCCGTAGTATGGTCTGTAGTAGTTGCTATAGAACGGCCGGTAGTAATTGTACCCGTATGGACTGTAGTAATTGCCATAGTGCGAGTACGGCCACCCGAAGGACAAGCCAAAAGAGAAGGACGAGCCATAGTAGAACGGATCGTAGTAGTGCGGCCCGTACGACCCGTAGGGATACGAGTAGTAGTTATCGTAGTAGAACGGATCCCCGTAGTAAGTGCCGAAGTAGCGTCGATATCTTCTCGGCGTGTAGTACGCGTCTTCCTCGTAATAGACGTCATCGCCATAGTAGTCCTCACTGACGATGTTACCATCTTCGTCCTCCACAATTACGACGCGATCCGGCCTGCGGTCTTCGTACCGGTCCGTAGCGGCCAGTTGCGTATAGCACCCGGTCGTGGAAATGACCAGGATGGCGGACGCCGCGATGCCCAGCCAAAGTGTGAGTCTGTTCGTAATGTGTTTCATAGTACCTGGCGACTCTCGTTGGACATCTTCCGTTAGTTTCTCGCCTGCCTTGGACAACGTACGTTTGCTCATCGTGTTTCGTCTCCTGACCGAGCCGTCGCCCCGGTCGTGGACACGGCCTCGGGGCACCGGTATATTCGGTCACTTGTTGCTTGAAGTTCGCGCAAATACCGAGCCGCGCCTGGATTCGCGGCCAATTCGAGCGTACAACGGCACCTGAAAGGATCTGGTGTCCTGCAAAATCTCCAAAACTGTACACTATGGCTGACGCTATTACACCCCGCTCAGAGGACTATTCGAAGTGGTATCTGGACGTAGTTCTCGGCGCCAAACTGGCAGACTATTCTCCGGTGCGGGGGTGCATGATTATTCGTCCCAACGGGTACTCACTCTGGGAAAACATGCAGGCGGTCATGGATCGCATGTTCAAGGAGACCGGACACGAGAATGCCTACTTCCCGATTTTCATTCCAGAGTCCTTCATGGCTCGCGAAGCACAGCATGTCGAGGGCTTCGCGAAGGAGTGTGCAGTGGTCACACATTCGCGACTGAAAGTCAAAGATGACGGGACCGGCCTCATGCCCGATCCCGATTCGAAGCTTGAAGAAAATCTGATCGTCCGACCGACGAGCGAGACGATCATCTGGGACGCGTACAGCCGGTGGATTCAGTCGTGGCGAGATCTTCCGATTCTGTTGAATCAATGGGGCAATGTTGTCCGCTGGGAGATGCGCACGCGTCTCTTCCTGAGAACCATGGAGTTTCTGTGGCAGGAAGGACACACCGCGCATGCAACCCGCGACGAGGCTCTGGCAGAGACGCGGCTGATTCTCGACCTGTACGCTGATTTCGTTCAGGACTACATGGCGATCCCGGTGCTCAAGGGTGTCAAGACGGCCAGCGAGCGGTTTGCCGGCGCCGACGACACGTTCTGCATTGAGGCGCTGATGCAGGATGGAAAGGCGCTCCAGGCGGGTACGAGCCATTTCCTCGGTCAGAATTTTGCAAAGGCGTTCGACTGCCAGTTCCAGAACAAGGACAACGAGCTCGAATATGTCTGGGCCACGTCGTGGGGCGTTTCGACCAGACTGATCGGTGCCCTGGTCATGATCCATTCGGACGACCAGGGTCTGGTGATACCGCCTCGCCTTGCGCCGACACAGGTCGTGATCGTCCCTATCTACCGGAAGGAAGAAGATCGCGTGCGAGTCCTTGAAACTGCGGCCGAAATCCGGAAGGAACTGGACGATGCGGGCGTCTCCGTGAAACTCGATGACCGAGAGAGCCAGCGGCCCGGCTGGAAGTTCCACGAGCACGAGGTGCAGGGTGTGCCGGTTCGCATAGCCATCGGACCGAGAGATCTTGAGAATGGGACTGTGGAGGTTGCCCGACGAGACGAGAGGTCGAAGGAGGTCGTCGCGATGCAGGGGCTGACTGAGCACGTGCAGCAACTACTGGACGATATCCAGAACAATCTTTACACGCGTGCGCTGGCATTCCGCGAGGAGCACACGAGCACGGCCGACACGTACGACGAGTTCAAATCTATTCTTGAGGAAAAAGGAGGATTTGTGCTGGCGCACTGGGACGGCACGGCCGAAACCGAAGCCGTGATCAAGAACGAGACGAAGGCGACCATCCGCTGCATTCCGCTCGACCAGAGTGACGAGGAAGGAGTCGACATGGTCACCGGCAAGCCGTCCTCCGGACGCGTCATCTTCGCTCGCGCCTACTAGCCTGCCTGCCCAGTGGAATCGGATCGCATCACTCCTTCGTCAACCGTGAGTGAAATGCGCCGGGGTTCCGCAGCCAGCCGGTTTGCATTGATCATCACATACGTGGTGAACCCTCTGATCATGCCACCCTTGCTGATGTGGCTGGTTCTCGACGGACTTCAAGCGCGGGCTGCAGAGACAACAATTCTCGTATCTGCAGCATTTGTCATGCTCTCGGTGGCGCCTGCACTTTACCTGATCTGGATGGTGCGTTCCGGCCGGTCCGCATCTCTGAATCTCGAAAATCGGCGTCACCGTACGACGGCGCTCATGATCGCCGTTGCCGCTGCCCTGATGTTGCTGAGCATGGCGTATTTCGTGCTTTCGACGGGTCGCGATCTCGTCGTCGCGATTCTCATCGCCTATGTGCTTGGGACTCTGCTTCTGATTCTCATCAATCAGAACTGGAGGATCTCACTGCACACGGCGTCGGCGGCAGGATTTCTGTCGGTCGTGTTCTATCTCCGCGGCACGGCAGCGGCAGCCGGGCTCTCATTCGAACTATCGCCGTGGATATTCGGAGTGGCTGCCATCGCAATCGTGGCGGCTGTTGGCTGGGCCCGGCTGCATCTGCGAGCCCATTCGCGCGGTCAGGTGGTGGTCGGAGCAGCAGTGGGCTTTGTCGTTCCGTACTTGCTGCTCATGCTAATCAATACGATCCTTCCGCTGTCGCACACCACTTGACACGGAAAAATGCCCCTGCCCGAATGGAACGCCCCTTCGGGGGGCGCGTTTTCAGGAGCGCAATCACCAACCGCATCACGTCGCCATATAGCATACCGTTACCGTAGCTACTCAAACGAATCCCCGGGCGACATTTCTTGATGCGGAGGCTTTTGGCGCGGCGCCTACTGTTATTCCTTCTGTGCGTCCCGTTCACCCCTGTACTGGGGCAGAACTGGGGCGGTGTGGCTGGTACCGTCTCTGACACGACGGGACAGCCGATCTTCGGCGTTACGGTGATCATCGACGACACTAACTTCGGTACATCCTCAGCCGGGAACGGTCGCTATTCCCTTCGCATGCCGGCAGGCTCGTACACGCTCCAGTTCTCGGCCATCGGCTACGAAACCTCCAAACACCCGATACGCATCGTTCGGGGTCAGACCGTTCGTCTGGACCGCGTGCTTCGAGAGTCCGCCATGGAACTCGATGTAATAACGATCGAGGGCAACCGGCCGGAGACTGCGGTCGGCGTGTTCCAGATGGACCCGGAGAGTGTGCAGAACATCCCCAGTCCGTTGAGAGATCCACTTCGGGCATTGAAACTGATGCCCGGCGTGGCCTCCAATAACGAGATGTCGAATCAATTCTCGGTGCGCGGCGGTGGCCTCAACGAGAATCTCCTGTTCGTGGAAGGTTTCGAGATCTTTCTCCCCTTCCGTCCCCGGCAGGGTGAGCAGGAAGGACTTAGCCTGCTGAACGCAGACCTGGCCGACAAGATTACATTCTATACCGGAGGCTTCCCTGTGCGATATGGGGGGAAGCTCTCATCAGCACTCGACGTCAGTTATGTGCGCCCGTCGCGACAGCTCATTCGCGGTTCCGCTCATGTCTCACTCCTTGACGCGGCTGTGACAGCCAGTTCGTCGGCGCTCAACAACCGCATCGGCTGGGTCCTCGGTGTACGAAAAGCGCGTGCGTCCAACTTCTTCGAGACCCAGGAACTGAAGGGGAACTACGAGCCGGACTTTTCAGATGTTCAGGCCATGGTTGACATCAGAGCGGGAGCCGGGTTTGACCTGACGCTGCTCGGCATCGTTGCAGACCACGAGTTCCGCCTGGATCCAAATTCGCGTCGCACCTTCTTCGGCACGTTGAGTCAGGATCCGACGATTGCGCCAAACAACATCAAGTCGTTCTGGACGACATTCGATCCCGACAACGAGGAGTCGGACGGTTACCGGACGACGTTCGGCGGTGCCAGGTTGACGAAGACGATCTCGGACCGATTCTCCGTGAGCCACGATTTCTCCTACTTCGACACGGAGGAGACGGAGCAGTTTACTCTGGACGGAACGGCCGTACTCTACCAGGTGGATCCGGGAAGTGAAAATCCCGACGCAGGGGACGGCCAGTTCCCCATCGGCGCGTCGCGGACAGAAGACCGGGCCGATAACGAGATCGGGGTCACGATGCTTACCGGCCAGGGCCGCTGGCGATTTCCGGTTGGAAGTCACTCGGCAGAGGTGGGCTACTACGGGCGAGCGATGCGTTTTCGGGATCGCATCTTCGAGAAGTCGGTTGTCATCGGCCCGAATCTGGAAGGCGACATCGTCCGGATCGTGGCCGACAGTCTCGAGGGAAATGCCACTTTCAGCGAATCGCAGGCAGGAGCATATCTGCAGGACGAACTTGACGTCTTTCCGGGCGACCCGGGCAAGCTCATGGTGACGGCCGGGGTTCGCGCCGACTACTTCAGCTTCAACAAGCGAGTTACGTTTTCGCCGCGCATATCGGCGCGCTACAGGCACAACAAGCTCACGAGTTTTCTGGCGTCCTGGGGTGTCTATTACCAGGCGCCGGGGTACAGGGAACTCCGCGGTCGACCCGAGCCCGGGCAAACGATTCTGGGGGCACTCAACCGTGACCTGACATCGCAGCGCTCAAATCAGATTGTCGCCGGCATCGAGCGGTTCGTGCCCTCGCGTCGGCTCATCCTGCGGGCCGAGGCCTACTTCAAGGACATCAGCAATGTGATCTCCTACGATATTGAGAATGTCCGGATCAGATACTCCGGCAACAACGACGCCACGGCCCAGGCATACGGTGTGGATGTGCAACTTCGTGGGGAGTTCGTTCCGGGGCTTGAGAGCTGGGCGAGTTACAGCTTTCTCGTCGCACGGGAGCAATTCTCTGATGACTTCGAGACAGACTACAATGCGGGTCGCGTCGCTCGGCCTACCGACCAGAGGCACACGGTGTCGTTGTACGTACAGGATTACATTCCCGGAGACAAGTCCTGGAAGCTGCATCTGCGCACGCTCTTCGGAAGCGGGCTTCCGTACACGCCTCCGGTGCCCGGCGAAACGCTCGGCAATATTGTGACACAGGAGCCCGGCCCGCGCTTGTCGGCTCGATATCCTCGATATTTCAGGTTCGACATCGGTGCAACCAAAGAACTTATCGTGTTCGAGCGCGGTCTCAGCCGCCCGGTTAGGCTCCAGCTGACCGGGGAGCTGCTGAACGTCTTTGATATGATCAATACGGTGTCCTACTCATGGGTGCCTGACGCCTCCGGAATCTGGAACAGAATCCCGACGCGCCTGACGCCCCGCACGATCAACGTACGGGTTCGACTCGAATTCTGATGACACGTAAAGTGAGAAGTACTTTGTCGCTGCCGGTGAGATCGGTATTGCTCGCGGCAACCTTGTTGATGGCGACCATAACGGCCACCGCCCAGCCGGTCGATGTCGGTTCGAACGTCCAGTCTCACAGGGCGCCGGCGGCAGCGGCAGCCATGAGTCTGGTGCTTCCGGGACTCGGGCAGCGATACGCAAACGGCGGCAGCTGGAACGGCGCCGCCACCGTCTTTGCGCTCGCCGACGTGGCGGTTTGGCTCGGCCTCTACGAAACCGTCCGCACGCGCAACAACCGGATAGATACTTACGAGGCTCTGGCGGTATCGCGTGCACGGGCAGACGTCGACGGCAAGGACCGAACGTTTTTTCTCAATCTTGCGACGTTTCGATCCTCGGATGAATACCTGGAAGTGCAACTCCGCAATCGCGCCTGGGACCAACTGGACTACGTCTCGGATCCGTCGTTTCAGTGGGAGTGGGAGGATGAGGAGGGATTCCTGTCGTTTCGCGACCTTCGCGGAGACTCTGAGTCGCTGGGCCGACGCAAGTCGGCATTGATCGCGGCCCTCGTAGCGAACAGGATTGTCTCGGCGCTCGTGGCCGTGCGAGCCGCCAGTCGCAGCAACAAGAACCTGCCGGCGAGTTTGTCGCTTGGGCCACCGGCGCGCGGCGGGGCGTGGCCTTCGCTGAGCGTTCGTGTCGATTTCTGACAGGACCACAAATGAAAAGGGCTACCTCAGTGGAAGCAGCCCTTGCCTGAACGTTGATCGTGACGATTACCCGGCTCGTCGCATGGACTCCCCGTTGGTATCGTAGGTGCTCTGAAGATCTATCAGCAGCAGTGCGGACATGACCGTCTGCTGCGGAAAAGAGGGCATGGACGAGCTGTAGACCTCCTGGACGCCGATTGTGGCCTCATAGCCGAGCGAGAAAGCGAAATTGTATATCTCGCTGCAGATGTCTTCCAGACTCTTGCCGCGGCGATACGCGTCAAGACAGAGCCCGCGCAGCCGGGCTTCAACATCCGGCGAGTGCGTGGTAAGGAACTGCAGCACCGGCGGAAACCGCCTCAGCAACGGCTTCGGGGCACCCAGTCGACCTGCGATAGGATCGCGATCTACTCGAATGCGCTTCTTGGGCGTTCCGGAAACAAACAGGTCGTAAGTCATCTGGCCGATTCTGTACAGTTCGCTGACCATCGGTATCGGCAGCCCGGTATTTCTTTTAAAATCCGGAAGACCGTTTTGAAACGGGCCAAGCAAACAGGCGTTGCGGGGGCCGGAGTGTCATTCGAATGATTGGCGAGCGTGCCGGATTCAAATCCCGCTGGATCCGGCGTCCCTGCTGTGCGCTCTGCTTTGCCAGCCACGCTCCACCCCGGACGCTCCCCCCGTTCCTCGCCTACCTGCTGCGTCCCGAAAGCGTGCGCGCCAATTGTGAGCCGTTGGACCGTCGTTGAAGAACCAGTGTATTCCATCACCGTCAGGTGATGGTCAGCGGCAGTGAGATCTTTTCTCAGCGTAAAGCGTTGGCGGTCGTTCTATGCCGTTGATATATTTCTACGGGGGTCCTTAGCTCAGGTGGCTAGAGCGCTACGTTGACATCGTAGAGGTCACTGGTTCAAGTCCAGTAGGACCCACTCTTCGACGCCCTGAGGCGTCCGTTTCCAGAAAGGCCGAGGCGCTCCGTCGGATGTCGGCGGTGCGCCTTTCTCTTTCGCTCCAGAACCGCAAACGCCTGACCGTCAGTCATCGCCATGCCACAGGTTGAGTTAAAGTTTCCAGACGGCTCCGTCAGGGAGTACGAACCGGGTGTTACCGGGCACGATGTTGCTCGCTCGATCTCGGAGGGCCTCGCCCGAAATGCACTGGCGATCGAGCTTGACGGAGAGGTCCGTGATCTGGCTCGACCGATCGAGGGCAATGCCGGCGTTCGAATTCTGACATGGAATGATGCCGGCGGCAAGATGGCGTTCTGGCATTCGACAGCGCACCTCATGGCCGAAGCGCTTGAGACGTTGTATCCCGGTGTAAAATTCGGGATCGGCCCCCCGATCGAGCAGGGCTTCTATTACGACGTCGATCTCGGAGACCGGAAGCTCTCAACCGATGACCTTGCTACCATTGAGGCGAAGATGCACGAGCTGGGGCGTCGGAACGTCGCGTACGAACGGCGGGAAGTGTCGCAACAGGAGGCCCTCGAATACTACACGGCGAAGGGTGACGAGTATAAGCTCGAATTGATCGAGGATCTGGAAGGCGAGACGCTCACCTTCTACACCCAGGGTGATTTCACTGACCTGTGTCGCGGACCGCACATCCCGTCAACCGGCGCAATCAAATATCCCAAGCTTCTTGCCATCGCAGGCGCGTACTGGCGTGGCGATGAACGAAGACCGCAGCTGACACGCATTTACGGAATCAGCTTCCCGAAGAAGAAGGAGCTGGACGAGCACCTGGAGCGACTCGAGCTGGCAAAGCAGCGCGATCATCGCAAGCTTGGCCGCGAACTGGAACTGTTCACATTCAGCCAGAAGGTTGGTCCCGGCCTGCCGATGTGGCTTCCAAAGGGTGCGATCCTTCGTGATACGCTGATCGGATTCCTGAAGGAAGAGCAACTTCGTCGCGACTACCAGCCTGTTGTCACGCCGCACATCGGACGACTCGAGTTGTACCGGACGAGCGGGCACTACCCGTATTACAGTGACAGCCAGTTTCCGCCCATGATCGAGAACGCTGAGGACGGCGAGGGATACCTGCTCAAGCCCATGAACTGCCCGCATCACATCCAGGTGTATGCGGACAAGTTGCACTCGTATCGCGACCTCCCGGTACGGCTGGCGGAGTTCGGACAGGTCTACCGGTACGAGCAGTCGGGCGAGCTGGGAGGCCTCACGCGTGTGAGGGGATTCACGATTGACGATTCGCACATCTTCTGCCGTCCGGACCAGGTCAAGGACGAGTTCAAGGACGCCATCGATCTGACGCTCAAGGTCTTTCGTGCCCTCGACTTCCACGACTTCAAGGCGCAGGTGTCTCTGCGTGATCCCGATGACAGCGAGAAGTACGTTGGAGAAGACGCCCAGTGGGACGAGGCCGAGCAGGCCGTCCGCGAGGCAGCTGCAGAAATGGACCTCGACACGTTCGAGGCTATTGGTGAAGCCGCATTCTACGGCCCCAAGCTGGACTTCATGGTGAAGGATGCCCTGGGCCGTGATTGGCAACTGGGGACGGTCCAGCTGGACTACAATCTCCCCGAGCGATTCGACATCACGTATGTCGGAACAGACGACCGAAAGCACCGCCCGGTCATGATTCACAGGGCGCCGTTTGGTTCGCTGGAGCGGTTTATCGGAGTTCTGATCGAGCACTGTGGAGGCAATTTCCCGACCTGGCTCGCTCCGCTGCAGGTCCGCGTTCTTCCGATCGGCCAGGATTTCGAGTCCTACGCGCACTCGATCGTCGAGAAACTCCGCGATTCAGGCTTCCGGGCCGACGCCGATACCCGTAACGAGAAGATCGGCTACAAGATCAGGGAGGCGGAAACCGCCAAGACTCCATATATGCTTGTCGTGGGAAAACGTGAGCAGGAGGATGGAACGGTCGCCGTACGCCGACACGGAGCCGGTGCCCAGGAAGTATCAGCCATCGACGCGTTCGTCGAGATGCTCCGATCCGAAGTCAACCAGGGCATGCTTCGGACACCATCCCGGCGGATCGGCAATTGAACCTCACTTACACTAACTTGCGTAGTTACACGCATTTGTTTCACGTTTACGGAGTTTGAATGGCAAGAGTCAAGAGGATTAGAATCAACGGTCAGATTATGGCCGACAAGGTTCGGGTCGTAGATCCGGAGGGAGCACATGGAGTCTACACGATTGAGGACGCAATAGAGCTGGCCGAACAGCGGGGCCTTGATCTTGTAGAGATATCACCCGGGGCAGATCCTCCCGTCTGCAAGATCATCGATTACGGAAAGTATCGATACGAGCTACAGAAGAAGGAAAAGGAAGCGCGCAAGAATGCGCACACGATTGCGCTCAAGGAGATTCGATTTCGGCCGCACACGGACACACACGATTTCGACTTCAAGACCAAGCATGCACGCGAGTTTCTGGGCCATGGCGACAAGGTTCGCGCATATGTGCAGTTTCGTGGCCGCGACATTATCTACAAAGACCACGGAATGGACCTCCTCGCCCGTTTCATTGAGGAACTGAGTGATGTCGCGAAGATTGACCAGGCACCTCGAATGGAAGGTCGCAGGATGACCACGATCCTGGCTCCGTTGAAGACCAGGAAGTAGAAACCGCTCCAAACTTCATTGAATATCCGACTGCAGGACGGTCGCTCGCACTCCGGTCAGTTGCCAAGCGGCTGCATTCTTCCGTACATTTCTGAGCTACACGCAACACCTTTTCGGGCCTGCCCAACGCGGAATATCGCATGCCGGCCCTCTTTCTTGCGATCACATGCCGAAAATGAAGTCAAATAGTGGTGCGAAGAAGCGCTTCAAGCTAACCGGATCCGGTCGGCTGAAGCGTAAGAGCGCGTTCCACAGCCACATTCTTACCAAGAAATCGCAGAAACGGAAGCGAAATCTCAGGAAGTCGACGCTGGTAGACCCGGCGGACGAGTCGCGCATCAAGCGCCTCATCGTATCCTGACGCATCCGTCCCAGGTAGAACAAAATGCCTCGTACGAAGAATAGAGTCGCAGCCAAGAGTCGCAGAAAGCGCGTTCTCGCGATGGCCAGTGGATACTGGGGTCGCCGCGGCACCATCTATACAGTCGCAAAACACGCGGTCGACAAGGCCCTCCAGTACCAGTACCGTGACCGGCGTGCGCGCAAGCGGCAGTTCCGTCGCCTCTGGATTCAGAGAATCAATGCAGCGGCCCGAATAAACGGCACGTCGTACTCCCGACTCATCGGCGACCTCCGCAATGCGGACATCGAATTGAACCGGAAGGTCCTCGCCGATCTCGCCATGCACGACCCGGTAGCTTTCGAGCGGGTTGTCAAACAAGCGACGTCGTGACTATCACCTGTGCTCAGATTTTTGTAGCGTTTGGCCACTAGCGCCTGCCGAGCAGGGTACCAAGCGCAAATCCGACGGTCTTGAGACCGAAAGACCCGCCCCCTCTCTGCAGGACCGGCGGGTTTTTCCATTACTGGACCGGGAGTATGCATAACTAATGTCCGACAATCTCAGCCAGATACGCAGCGAAATTGAATCCGAACGACTCGACTCACCCGAGGCGATCGAGACGTTTCGGCTGAAGTATCTCAGCAAGAAGCAGGGGCGAATCACCAGTCTGCTCAAGGGAATCCCGTCCGTCGAACCCGCAGAGCGTCGGGCCTACGGCCAGCAGATAAACGAACTCAAGGCGCTCGTGGAGCAGATCATCGACTCCGCTCGCACACGCCTTGCCGCGCGATCCGGCGCAGCAGCATCGGCGATCGATCTGACGCTGCCGGGGCGCGTGCCGGCTCGCGGCTCAATCCATCCGATTACAAAGACCCGCAACGACATCCTGCAGATCTTCGAGCGTATGGGATTCGTTGTTGCCGAGGGCCCCGAAATAGAAGACGAGTGGCACAACTTCACGGCCCTCAACTTCCCGGCCGATCATCCGGCACGAGACATGCAGGATACATTGTTCATCTCGCCGTCTGAAACCGGCGACGATGGCGTGCTGCTGCGGACACATACATCGCCGGCTCAGATTCGTGTGATGCGCGAACAGAAGCCACCGGTCCGTGTCCTGGTACCGGGGCGGGTATATCGAAACGAAGCCCTGTCATACAAATCGTTCTGTCTGTTCCATCAGGTCGAAGGACTCTTCGTCGATGAAGGAGTGACCTTCGCAGACCTCAAACATGATCTCCACGTGTTCGCGCGAGCGATCTTTCACGACGACGTGAAGATGCGATTTCGGCCATCCTTTTTTCCCTTCACCGAACCGAGCGCCGAAGTCGACATCTGGTGGGAAGACAGCCGGCTGCCCGAAGGAGGACGCTGGCTTGAGATACTGGGATGCGGTATGGTAGACCCGAATGTGTTTACCAACGTTGGCATTGATTCCGAGCGCTACACGGGCTACGCATTCGGTATCGGGATCGAGCGAATCGCCATGCTCCGCCACGACATCCCGGATATTCGACTGCTGTACGAAAATGACTTCCGTTTCCTCGATCAATTCTGATATCGAACCCCTGCTTCCGCGATCATGAAGATCAGTTACAACTGGCTGAAAGAATACGTCGACGTCACGGCCTCTCCGGCTGACCTGGCAGATATGCTGACGATGGCAGGCCTCGAGGTCGAGTCGGTGGACGCGATCGGCGGCATGCCCGACGGCGTTGTTGTCGGACATGTCCTGAGTGTTGACAGGCACCCAGACGCCGACCGGCTCACCGTTTGCTCTGTCGACGTTGGAGCCTCTGAGCCCCTGCAGATCATCTGCGGAGCACCCAATGTGGAGTCGGGTCAACTTGCGCCCGTCGCGAAAATTGGTGCACGCCTTTCGATTCCTGATACCAGAGCCGAGGGTGGATTCTCGGACATCGTTGTATCCAGTCGTTCGATGCGTGGTGTGGAGTCGAACGGAATGATCTGTGCCGAAGACGAACTCGGACTGTCGACAGATCACTCGGGCATCATGGTACTGGCTAAGGACGCAAAGATCGGCGAACCCTTACAGGAATACCTGGAACGAACGACCGGTCGACGCGAGGACTTCGTTATCGATATTGCGGTGACGCCCAACAGGCCGGATGCAACCTGTCATGTTGGTATTGCACGTGATGTTGCAGCGCTGACGAACCAGCCACTTCGCATTCCAGAGGTGACCATCCCTACCGGGCCAGGGGAGGCCGGGAATCATGTGGCCGTCACCATTGCATCTCCCGAGCTGTGCCACAGGTATGTGGGCGTCGTCGTTGAGGGCGTTCGAGTGGGAGAATCACCCGATTGGTTGAAGGTCCGACTTGAAGCGGTCGGGCTGCGTCCGCGCAACAACATCGTCGACATCACAAACTTCGTGATGTACGAGATCGGCCAGCCGTTGCACGCCTTCGATCTTGATGAACTGTCCGGTGCCAGAATTGAGGTCAGAGCAACCGAGGCGCCGACTAAATTCACGACACTGGACGACAAGGAACGCGAACTCCCTGCGGGCACGCTAATGATCCGTGACGGCGAACGCGACGTCGCCATTGCCGGCGTGATGGGCGGCCAGAACTCGGAGGTTTCGGATCGAACCGTCAACGTACTGATCGAGAGCGCCTACTTCGATCCATCGACGGTACGACGTACCGCGAGGCACACAGGACTTCAGACGGACGCTTCGTATCGATTTGAGCGAGGAGTCGACCCCGAGGTCCAGGCTGTGGCGGCGATGCGCGCGGCGACGCTCATGGCCAAAATCGCAGATGGCACCGTGATTGACGGAATCGTCGACGTGCATCCAGCCCCTCACGTCTTGCGCCAACTCGAAGTTCGGATGATGCGTGCGGATCACGTACTCGGCACACGCATTCCGCGCCCCCAGGCGGTCCGGCAACTTGAGGCGATCGGAATCGGGGTTACCGTTGGTGACGGCGATCGACTGTCCTGCACAATTCCGCCATTCAGACCAGACATCGAGCGCGAAATCGATGTCATTGAGGAAATTGCGAGGCTACACGGCTACGACAAGATCGAGGAACCGCGCACTTCACGGATTCCCGGCTTCATTCCGCGTACTCGCAAAGAGGATGGCGCCCGCGAGCTTCTTTTCTCGCGCCTCACGGGATGGGGATATCGGGAGATCTACACGAACAGTTTACTGCCGGAAGAAAGAGCTCGGGCGTTCTACGACGAAGTCATCTCCGGCGACCTGTATGGTGGTGAGGTTGTGACTACCGCCAACGCGATTACGCAGGAGATGACGACGCTTCGACCGAGCCTGATTCCCGGACTTCTGCAAGTCGCGCGCCACAACGCGAACCATGGCCGTACCGATATCCGGCTCGTTGAAGTGGGTCACGTCTTCTCGCGACAGCAGCACGAATCGTCCATAGTACCGGGCTATGAGGAGCATGAAGCACTTGCCTTGCTCCTGACGGGTCAGGACGGAGAGCGACACTGGTCGCATGAGCCTCACACATTTGATTTCCACGATATCTCCGGCACGGCAGCAGCCATACCGGACCTTCTAGAAATCGGCAACGTGACTACGCGGTTGCATGACGAGCCATCATCCATCGTCGAGCACGGCCTTTCGTATTTCGCAGAGGACGTCTACATCGGCTTCGCCGGACAGCTACGCGAGGAAGTCGCGAAGGAGCACGACCTTGCCGGCCCCGTGCTGTTTGCTGAATTGAACTGGACGCGAATACTCGACAGGATGCCCTCGATCGAGACCCGCACGTACTCCCCGATCAGCCGGTTTCCGACCGTCGAGCGTGACCTCGCGTTTGTCGTCGATGCAGGGCAGTCTGCGGGACCGATGCTCGACACCATCCGGAACGAGAGCGGCCCGCTACTGACATCGGTCAGCGTCTTTGACGTGTATGCAGGTAAAAGTATCGGCCAGGGCAAGAAGAGCATCGGCTTCTTCTTGCGATTCGGGGCAGACAGAACGTTGACCGACAAGGAGGTGGATGCCCGGGTCGAACAGGTCGTGCGCACAGTTGTCCGTGTCTACAACGCTGATCTTCGCGAGTAGATTTATATATTCCTGAGTCAAGTCCACGAACAGGCTGAGACGCGCAGCAGTTTCCGTGTCGAGCCAATGGAGGTGAAGTCGATGTCGACGAAAGGCAAGACCCGGAACGGAAAAGCTGAGCATCTCGCGAGGCCTCGAAAGACGGAGTCGTTGGAACGCCTTCGCGGGCGCGTAGAAGCCGCCGCAGACGAGATCGTGCGTCTTCGCAGTGAGAATGCACGCATGTCCTCAAATATTGCGAAACTTCGATCGTCGGTCACGAAGACCAGCAAGAAACCAGGCATCGTATTCGATGAGCGCCCGGACGTATTGCGAGCGAAAGTCCGGGGTTTCATTGACACGATCGACGAGTACCTACAGACCGAAAACTAGGCTCTTTCTCATGGAGAAGTCAGTCCGCGTCAACGTCCTCGGCCGCGAGTACGGCCTGCGAGTTCAGCAGGACGACGAGAAGATCACGAAGGAAATCGCCGCCTACCTGGACACGAAGATGCGTGCCTTTCGCGAGGCGCATCCGGAGCAGCAGGATATTACGACGGCGGTCATCGCCGGCCTCGCGGTGACGGAAGAACTGTTTACAAACGAGAGCCGTGCGACTTCGGACTCAGAAGAGCTGAGCCGGCAGTTAGACGAATTGAGCGACCGGTTGGACGTGGTACTGTCGGGTCATTCATGATCCGACATTGCGTTCGCGAACTTTTCGATATACCGTACGTCTACGAGACTCCTGCGATTATCAAAGTAAGAACCTAACAGTCTATACTTGAGGGAGCCATCCTTCGCTTCTGGACGGCAGGCCCCAGCCCTTACGGGTCCGATTCTTCGGAGTCGACCGGGGAAGCCAAAAAAGAGGTGAGCGGTACCCACTGTGATGTGAAGGGGTTCTTCATATCATCATCGCAGGACGTAGCCGTCTTGACGGCAAGCCCCGGTGAGGTTTAATTACCTCCCGGGGTTCTTTTGTTACGACCAAAAAATATCTTAGCGTGGGGGTGCGGCCGCACGCACGCGCCCGCTCACACAACTACGATAATCACTCATGGATATAACTACGGTAGGCGTCCTCGTGGCCGTCGCCGTAGCTGCCGCCGCTCTTGGAATTGTCACCGATAGATTCTTGCTCCGGCATTTTGGTCGGAGGCATCTTGCCAACGCACGTGAGGAATCACGTCGCCTCATCGCTGAGGCCGAAAAGGAAGCGCAAACTATCAAGCGCGAGCGAATTGACCGGCTCGAGCAGGAGCTGAACGACAGGCGGATAAAGCTCGACGACGAAACCGACAGGAGCAGGCGAGCACTACGCGAAAAGCGCGAGAAGCTGGAGTCCAGGCAATCCAGACTGGACCGTTCAACGCGACAGATCGAAGACCGGGAGACCGCTTTGCTCTCGGGCATGGATGTTGTCGAGTCGCTCCGGATTGCGGCGGACCAGGCCCAGAAGGACGTTGACGAGATCCGGCACGAGGCCGCACTCCTTCTCGAGGAAGTGTCGGGACGTGAAACGCGGCTTGCGGACCAGGAAGAAGAAGCCGGCAGAGTCAGGGAAGACTTGCAGCGAAAGCGAGATCGGCTGAGCCGGCAGGTCGACGAGCATGTCAGAAAACTCGAGCAGGTGTCGGGACTGACGCGCGCCGAGGCACACGAGGCACTCATTCAACATCTCATTGAGGAGGCCAAACTCGAGGCGGCGTCCATCATCAAGGAGATCCGTGACGAGGCCAAGCTGACTGCCAATCGGGAGGCGCGCAAGGTCATCATCAATGCCATCCAGCGGATGGCCGCGACCCATGCCATAGAGAACACGGTTTCCGTCGTGAACATCCAGTCCGACGAGATGAAGGGTCGGATCATTGGCAGGGAAGGTCGCAACATCAGAGCCTTCGAAGCGGCCACAGGAGTCGAAGTGATCGTCGACGACACGCCGGAAGCCGTCATTCTCTCCGGCTTCAATCCCGTCAGGAGGGAAATCGCCCGACTCTCTCTCAACCGACTTATTCAGGACGGACGGATTCACCCCGCTCGAATTGAGGAAGTCGTTGAGAAGACGACGGCAGAGATCGAGGACGAACTGGTCGAGATCGGAGAGCGTACGGTGATTGATCTCAATCTGCACGGCCTCCACCCCGAGCTCATCAAGATGATCGGGAGAATGCGCTACCGGACGAGTTATGGTCAGAATCTGCTCAGTCACTCGATCGAAACGGCCCGCATCGCCTCGTTGCTCGCGAGCGAACTGGGACTGGATGCTGTTGCAACGCGCCGCGCCGGACTCCTGCACGATATCGGAAAGGTGGACGAGGAAGACACGGAGAATCCGCACGCGCTCGTGGGGATGGAGATCTGCCGGCGATTCAAGGAATCAGAAGCGGTCTGCAACGCGGTTGGCGCACATCACGACGAGATCGAGATGACGGCCACCATCTCACCACTGGTACAGGCAGCGGATGCGATCTCGGGAGCACGTCCGGGAGCGCGGCGGGAGGCTCTCGAGTCGTACATCCGGCGGCTCGAGAAGCTGGAAGAACTGGCGGCGTCCTTCGATGGCGTTGAACGGGTGTTTGCCATACAGGCAGGACGAGAGGTGCGCGTCATCGTCAATCACGACCTTGTCTCCGATTCCAAGGCCGAGTTGTTGGCGCTTGACATCGCGAAGCGCATTCAGCAGGAGATGCAGTACCCGGGACAGATCAAGGTGACAGTGATCCGCGAGACGCGCTCCGTGTCCTACGCCAAGTAGCGAGACGCGGCGCTAGTTTTGAACGATCGCCTCGGAAGCCAGGGCGCGCCCGGCTTCCGTCAGCAAGAGCAGGTCACCGCGGCGCACCACAAGGCCGTCGCGCTCGGAGAAACGCACGACGCGCTCGGCGAAGTCGGGCTTCCAACGGAGATGTTCCTGGAGGTGGGCCGGCCGGTTTTCGCGAGCTTCCTCGGGCAACCCTTCGTGCTGCTGAAGGTGGATCGAGAGCATCTTCTCCGCGAAGGTCCACTTCAGCCGCCAGCGACGACGGTAGCTTGCGATAATGCCACGCTCGGGCGCGAGGATCAGGACCGCGCCAAATACGATCCCGACAGCCACCGCGATGCAACCCGCAATCGATGCGTCGAGCGCGAACGACATCCAGTAGCCCCCGATGGCCGAGACGGCCCCGATGATGAGGCTTAGTCCGATCATCCGTGCCAGTCTGTCGGTCAAGAGGTACGCTGCCGCGGGCGGTCCAATCATCAGCGCCACAACGAGAACAGAGCCCACCGCATCGAAGGCGCCAACGGCGGTTACCGATACTAGTGCCATCAGGATATAGTGCAGAGCGGCCGGAAAAAACCCGAGCGCCGCCGCCAGCCCCGCATCAAACGTCGACAGTTTGAGCTCCTTGTAGAAGACGATGACGAAGAGTGCATTCGCAATCAGAATACCAGTCATGGTCGTCAATGACTTCGGACCAATATCGACGCCGAAGAGCACCAGGCGATCAAATGGGGCGAAAGCCAGCTCGCCCAGCAACACGGCGTCCGTATCCAGGTGAATGTCTCCCGCGTAGCGAGCGATCAGCACGACGCCAAGACTGAAGAGAATCGGAAAGACCAAACCGATCGCCGCGTCCTCTTTCAGCAGCCGGGTCTTCAGGATCGATTCTACGAGGAAGACCGTCAGGATGCCGGTCGCGCCAGCCGCGATTACGAGGAGCGGTGAATTCAGATCGTGAGTGATGAAAAAGGCCAGCACGATGCCCGGCAGAATGGCGTGACTGATCGCATCGCTCATCATGGCCATGCGCCGCAAGACCAGGAAGACGCCCGGGATGGCGCACGCAGCAGCAACAACCACTGCAATAAGCTGTATTTCGATCTGCTCAGGCGTCATTGACGGGGACCACCGTTGTCATTCGCTGCGTTGTTCGTCTGGTTGTCACGATCCAGGATCGCCTGGGCGCGCGCCACGCCCGCACGTGTGAGTGACCACAGCGTCGGATTGATCTGACGGGCAAATCCGCGCTCTTCAAGAATCCTGAGATTCTGTCGGGTACGAGCCGTCGGGTCGCTCATTATGTTGAGGACGGCCTCTTCGTGGGGATGGTCGCTCCGGTCGTGCTGAACCGACAGCGCCCAGAGATCGAGGAGCACCGCCTCGAGCCGCAGCCGCCGGCCGTTCCGCCATTCCCGCCACAGCCGCCACGCGATACCGCGATTCGGCGCAAGAAAGAACGAGATCATGACGATGACACCGATGAAGAGAACGATCGTGGGGCCCGTGGGCAGATTGGGCACGTGACTGCTGATCATGGCTCCGCCGACACCCGAGACCGCACCGAAAAGCGCGGAGAGGAGCACCATTGATCCCAGCCGGTCCGTCCACTGTCGGGCCGCCGCCGCCGGCGCGATGATCATCGCACTCATGAGTACGACGCCCACCGTCTGCAGTCCGATCACAATGGACAGCACAAGCAGGGTCGTCAGCCCCGCATCGACCACACCTGTGGGCAATCCGACCGTCCGACCGAATTCCGGATCGAACGAGAGCAATTTGAACTCCTTCCAGAACATCGCTACACAGGCGACGCTAACGAGCCCGACCGCACCCATGATGAGGACGTCCTCCACGATGAGCGAAGCGGCCTGGCCGAAGAGAAAGGAGTTCAGCCCTGCCTGGTTGGCATTCGGGCTTTGCTGAATGAAAGTCAGCAGCACAAGGCCTAGTCCGAAGAACACGGCCAGCACCAGACCCAGGGCGCTGTCATACTTGATGCGGGTGGAGCCGGCGATGAATGAGACGATCATCGTGGCGACCCAGCCGGCAACCGCAGCACCGGCAATCAATGCCAGGGGGACTTTCGAGCCCGTCAGGATGAACGCGATCGCGATCCCCGGCAGCGCCGCGTGAGAGATGGCATCCCCGAGAAGACTTTGCTGCCTCAGTACGGCGAACGTCCCCAGTGTGCCGCTGGTAATACCCAGGACGGCCGAACCGAGAGCAACGGTGCGCAGCGTATAGTCGGTAAACAGTTCGGCGAGGAATTCCATGGCGTGAACCGGCTAGCTTGCCGACTGGGACTGGCGCCGAACACCCTCCCGAACAAAGCCAACACGACCACCATACGTCAGGCGCAGGTTGTCTTCCGTATACACGTCGTCCACCGTGCCCGACGCAATTCGCCGGACGTTGAGGAGCAACACGCTGTCAAAGTACTCAGCCACTGTCTGCAGATCGTGATGCACAACGATGACCGTCTTGTCGCGGGCTCGCAGGTCGTGAAGAAGAGCGACAATCGCCTTCTCTGTGGTTGCGTCGACTCCCTGAAAGGGTTCGTCCATCAGGAACAGATCGGCATCCTGCACCAGGGCGCGTGCAAGAAAGACTCGCTGTTGCTGACCGCCGGAGAGCTGACTGATCTGCCGGAAGGCGTACTGCTCCATGCCCACTTTCTTGAGGGCCTCGGTCGCCAGACGACGGTCACGCGAACGCGGGCGCCGTATCCAGCCGATAGAACCATAGAGCCCCATTGTGACGACGTCAACAACGTTCGTCGGGAAGTCCCAATCGACACTTCCGCGCTGCGGGACGTACGCCACACGGCTGCGCTGCTTCTCATACGGTTTGCCGTACACGAGCACCTCCCCTGCAGCCGACTTCACCAATCCCAGAATTGACTTGATGAGTGTCGTCTTGCCGGCACCGTTGGGCCCGATGATTGCCATCAGGACACCCTTCGGCACATCGAGGTCAATGTCCCAGAGGACGGGCTTCTCGCGGTACGCGACGGTCAGGTCGCGCACTTCAACGGCGGGTGTATCGGTCGACAATTCCATGTTAAACGGCTCGAGTCAGTGCGACGCAGACAGCGCGTTGACTATCGTATCTATGTTGTGTCGAAACATTCCGACATACGTTCCTTCGGTAGTCCCCGCAGCACCCAGTGCGTCGGAAAACAGGTGCCCGCCGATGGCGACGTCAAACCCCCGAGAGCGGACCGCCTCACGGACCGCCTCGATGCCACGAGGAGGCACGGACGATTCCATGAACATAGCCGGTATTCTGCGATCCGCGACGAATGCTGCCAGCGCCTGGACGTCGGCCGCTCCTGCTTCGGTCGCCGTGCTGATACCCTGCAAACCGCGGACGTCGTATCCATAGGCCCGACCCAGATATCCGAACGCATCGTGCGACGTGATGACGACTCGCTGATCGACCGGCACCTCGAGCGTGCGCGCCCGAACATAGGCCTCAAGGGAATCCAGTTGCTGCCCGTAGGCCGTCAGGCTTGAGTCAAAGATGGCCGCGGAGCTCGAGTCGAGGTCCACGAGTGACTCGTAGACAAAGCGGGCTGCACCTCGCCAGAGCGCGATGTCAAACCAGATGTGCGGATCGTAGTTGCCCCCGAAGTTCGGCGAATCGATATACAGTGAGTCGGGATTCCCTGCGGTGACTGCAAAGGTGGCGATGCCCCGGCTGTGCATGCGCTCGAAGACCTCCGTCATCTTGCCCTCAAGATGCAATCCACCATAAAAGATTGCGTCCGCGGCAGCCATTCTCCGGACATCTCCCTCGCTGGCCTTATAGAGGTGCGGATCTACGCCGGGGCCCATCAGCGAGGTGACGTCGACGCGGTCCGCTGCAATCGTACGGACGAGATCACCGACGAGGTTTGTGGTCGCAACGACCGAAAGCCTGCCGTCGTTGGATCTATCGGTGTTCGAGCCACCCCGACACCCCGAAAGGGCCAGGACCAGCACCACGAATACCGCTTTTACGCAGTCTGAGAGACGATTCATAGTCAGAAGAGTCTAAAATTTAGACACGTCTAACTTTTCTTCTGGCAGCGGGTTTCGCAGCTCTCCAGATAGGGGGTCACGAACCGAAGCTGATATCTACGTCCTCAGGCAGTTCGATCCAATCGGCCACGAAGATGTTTGTATCACGAGACGGTGCGCGATCGGTCCGACGATTGGACGCAAAGACCAGTCTGGCTCCGTCAAACGAGAACATCGGGAAGGCGTCGAACGTGCCGGAGTACGTGATCTGCTCCAGTCCCGATCCGTCCAGGCCAATCATAAACAGATCAAACAGCCTTCCGCCTTCATTCGTCGAATGATGATTCGAGGTGAAGATGATCTTCGTCCCGTCCGGATGGAAAAACGGAGCCCAGTTTGCACCTGTGAAGTCTGTGATCTGCTGCGCATCGGACCCGTCGGCGTTCGCGACGAAGAGATTCAGGTTGGCCGGTTCAACGAGACCGTCCGCCAACAAATTCTGATACACCGCAGCGGCTTCTCCCTCCGGTCGACTTGCACGCCATACAATTTTCTTCGAGTCGGGCGAGAAGAATGCGCCTCCGTCATAGCCAAGGCCGTCGGTGAGCTGCAGGAGATCGCCTGTCGCCAGTTCATATCGCCACAGTTCGAGATCGCCCGTTCGTGTCGACGTGAATATTACGTACTTGCCGTCCGGCGACACCGTTGCCTCGGCGTCGTAGCCGTCTCCGCCGACGAGCACCTCCGGCTGCGAGCCATCCGCCCGGGCAACGTAGATGTCGTACGAGTCATAGATCGGCCACACGTATCGACCCTGTACCACCATTGGTGTTTCCGGGCATTGCGGTGCCGCGGCGTGGGTCGATCCGTAGATGACGCGACCGTCAGGCAGGAAATACGAACATGTGGTGCGACCGAGGCCGGTCGATGCCAGCTGATACCTCTCGCCCGGTGCCACTTCCGACCCGTCGACGTTCATTACGAAAATCTGATCGCAACCCTGTGCGTGGAGGGCCGAGTGGTCACTCTGAAAGATCAGCTGTGAATTATCGAAGCTCCAGTAGGCCTCGGCATTGTTTCCGCCAAACGTCAATTGTTGAATATTGCGGAGGTGCACTTCACCCGGAAACCGTAACGAATCGGCGGCCGGATCATAGTCGGCGGCCGACGGACCGGATCCTCCGCATCCCAGGAGGGCAATACTTAAAGATGCCGTGAAAGCGAATCCGAAAACACGAGACATGGTACACATAGTTCACTGAAGATTGATTACGCGACACTGGACGCTGACCCGCCGATAGCCACAGTAATCGCTGTTTAGCGCAAAAAACAGGCTTTCTGGCTGGCGGCTCACAGACTGGCCGAACGGAAATAAAACTATTCAGGTCATGGCTTACGACGTGCAGAATTTTCAAGAAGATGTTCTCGATGCGAGTCACAAGACGCCGGTTGTCGTCGACTTCTGGGCTCCATGGTGCGGACCCTGTCAGGTACTGGGCCCTGTCCTCGAGACGCTTGCGAAGAAGAGCGACGGGCGCTGGAAGCTCGCCAAGATCAACACGGATCAGAATCAGGAATTATCGATGCAGTACGGGATTCGCGGCATCCCGGCCGTGAAGATGTTTGTGGATGGCGAGGTCGTGGACGAATTCACCGGAGCCCTGCCTCAACATGCGGTCGAGCAGTGGCTCGAGAAAGCCGTGCCCAGCGAGAGTCGATTGCTCGCTGATGACGCGCGCAGCGCGATGGCAGAAGGCCGTGTAGGGGACGCCCGGCGCCTCCTGGAGACGGCATTGAAGGAAGATGCCAGCGATGCGTCGGCTGCCGTTACCCTCGCACAGCTCGAGGTCTTTGAACATCCCGACCGGGCCGAGAAACTATTGAACGGGATAGAGCTTGTCGACCCGGCACTGGTACAGACTGCAGACGGGATTCGGGTGCTGGTCCGGCTTCTTTCTCTGAATGGCACCGCCGGCGCTCTGGAAGAAGGCCCGGGGCGCGAAGACTATGCACGCGCCATTAAAGACCTGCGCGAGCGCAATCTAAGCAGCGCACTGGACGGCTTCATATCCGTGATCATGAAGGACCGGTACTACGACGACGACGGCGCACGCAAAGCTTGTCTCGCCATCTTCAGTATACTTGGAGAGGACAACGAGATGGTGCGCGCACATCGCCGACGATTCAATATGGCGCTGTACTAGAGCCGCTCTTCGCTCTCGTCGGCACGGATGCTTCGCCGACTCTCGCGCGATGTCACGTGATCGCGCCGCCGCAGCCGCTTCCGGCCCCCGCCGTGCAGCCGTAGCAGTGGCGATGCGTCAGAATGTCGTGGGTCTTCCACACTGACAGGTCGAAATCCCGGACATGCGTTCTACCCGTGCCGTTGAGTCTCATGTCCATTTCGAGCTGCTGATTAAAATCGCAGTCGTACAGGTAGCCGTCCCACGACACCGACAGCGTGTTGCGGCACATCAGCCCGCAAATGGTCTCCGGATTGAAGGCGTGAACCAGTCGCTGCATGTACTCCTCGAGCTGCCCTTTTGCGAGTAGCCACTCCAGGTATCTGGACATCGGCATATTGTTCAAGGCGAGGAGTCGGTCGAAATGCACGCCGTGGTTGAGATCCAGTGCCTTCTTCCAATCCGCCTCAAGAGACGCCTGACTACCGGCGAGGAACGCGCCGACGGGATTCGTCACGAGAGTCAGCTGAAGTCGCGGATCTCCGTAGCCATACCCGGCCTCGTTGAGCATCCGCAGTGCTTGAATTGACTTCTCGTAGGCGCCATCGCCGCGCTGGGCGTCGGTTCCGGACTTCCGGTAGTGCGGCAGCGAGCAAACGACCTCTACACCTCTTTCGGCGAACCACACAGGAAAATGCTGGTATCGGCGCACGGTCAGGATCGTCAGATTGCACCGGTCGATCACCTTCTTGCCACGCGCGACCACTTCATCGACCAGATACTCGAAATGCGGATTCAGCTCGGGAGCACCTCCGGTCAGGTCAACGGTAGCCGGATCGCTCAGGTCTATCGCTCGCAAACAAGCGTCGACGGTTGCGCGATCCATATTCTCGTCCAGGCGGTCGGGACCCGAATCGACGTGGCAATGCCGGCACGTCATGTTGCACAGCTTGCCGAGATTAATCTGAAAGATCTCGAGGTCGGATGGTCGCAGCTGATTCCACCCCGATGCGCGAACGTCCGCAATAAAATTGCCGGATGCGGTCGGGCCCGCGGCCAGCTCTACGCCATCGAGGATTTCGAATTGGGCAGCGGGACTCGCCAGCGGCATGCGGCGCGCGTGAAGACTCGTGGTGGTCCTTGGCCCTTCAACGTCAACGATAGCGCCGTCTCCCCTGCTGATGATATCCAGCGGAATGAGAGTGGCCTGCGCTGTCGAACTGGACATGTTGCTGTCCTTCATAAACGATTCCCGCTTACATCACAATCTTCTTTGTCTGCTCGAGCATCTGTATTCCATGCACCAGTGACGCGCCACCACGAATCGCCGTAGCAACATGTACGGCTTCGGTCATCTGTTCGAGATCCGAACCTTTCTCCAGGCAATCCGACGTGTACGCGTCGATGCAATACGGGCACTGGATGGTATGTGCAACTGCCAGGGCAATAAGCGCCTTCTCGCGCGCCGACAGCGCTCCGTCCTCGAACACCTTCCCGTAATAATTGAAGAAGGCGTCAGCAAGCTCTTGCCCGCCTTCCGCAATGCTGGAAAACTTCGGCAGATGCTCCGGCTTGTAGTATGTATCCATAAGTCGTTTTCCGTTGCGTACGAAACTGGCTGATTAGGCGAACTGAGCCGTTGCGAGTCCTTTAGACTATCACACGCGCGCAATGTTACGAACGGGGGTCAGGCCGCACTGGCCTGCTCCTGATCCTGATACTGCAGCTCGTACAGCTTGCGGTAAAGTCCGTCGAGTGTAATCAGTTGCTGGTGGGTGCCCCGCTCACGAATCTCGCCGCGATGCATGACCAGAATCTGGTTGGCATGCTGGATGGTCGAAAGCCGATGAGCGATCGCGATAGACGTGCGGCCACTCATCAGGGTGCTCAGTGCAATCTGAATCGCCTCCTCGGTTTCGGTATCGACACTCGACGTAGCCTCATCCAGCACCAGGATTGCAGGATTGTATACCAGTGCGCGTGCGAACGACAGCATCTGGCGCTGGCCGTGCGAAAGCGACATGCCGCGTTCCTTCACTTCATGATTTAGGCCTTGCGGCAGACGGCCCACGAACGCGTCCGCTCCTATCAACGATACGGCCTCTTCCACTCGGTGCTTGCTGATGGCAGGATCGTCGAGCGTGATGTTGTCGATGACGGATCCGGAAAAAAGGAATACGTCCTGAAGTACCAGACCGATACGCCGGCGAAGGTCCGTAAGCGAAAGAGTCCTGATATCGACGCCGTCGATACGGATTGCGCCCTTCTGGATTTCGTAGAACCTCAGGAGAACACTGATGATGGTGGTCTTGCCTGCCCCGGTCGCGCCCACGATGGCGGTGCTCGTGCCGGGCTCGACGACAAACGACACACCCTTCAGAATCCAGTTGGCCTCTTCGTCGCTCTCATAATCGCGATCGTAGGTGAACCACACGTCCTCGAATTCGATCGTGCCCTTGAAGTCGTCGAGTACGTTCGGGGTATCGGACTCGGGCAGAGCCTCGTCGGTGTCGAGCAAGTCGAAGATCCGCTCGGCGCCGGCCATGGCACTCTGCAACGTGTTGAACTGATCGGACAGATTCCGAATCGGCTCGAAGAACTGTCGCGCGTACTGGATGAACGCGATAAGTACACCGAGTGTCAGTGCGTCGCCCATGGCGCGAACGCCACCAACCCAGATGACCAGACCAAGTGCCGTCGAACCCACAATATCGATGGCCGGCCAGAAAAGTGCGAAGTAGAAGATCGTCCTGATCTGCGCGCCGCGGTGGTCGTCATTGATGGCTTTGAAACGACTCAGCTCTTCCTGCTCGCGATTGAAAAGCTGAACGATGCGCATACCGGTCACGTGCTCCTGCACGAACGAATTCAGCCGCGCCACCTGCTTGCGGGTTTCCCGATACTGCTCGCGAACGACCCGTCGAAACCAGAAGGTGACGCGAATCATCAACGGCAATACGGCCAGCGTGACCAGCGCAAGCACCCAGTTCAACGAGAACATGAAGTAAGCGATGAATATCAACCGGAAGAGATCACCCATGATGGTGACGACGCCGGCCGACAGCACATCGCTCAATGATTCGATGTCGCTCGTGACGCGAGTGATCAGGCGCCCGACAGGATTTCGGTCAAAAAACGAGAGCGACTGTCTCTGGATGTGACGAAACAGTTTTGTCCGAAGATCGAAGATCGCTTGTTGTCCGATCCACTGGGTCAGATAGGCGTTGACGAACGACAGGAGCCCTTCACCGACCAGGATGAGAAAGAGCCAGAAGATGATGCGGCGCAGCCCGTCGAGCTGTCCCGTCACGATATACGAGTCGATGGCAACCTGCACCAGCTTGGGCCGCAGCGGTCCAAGGAAAGCTGCCGTCATCACGGTCACGAAGGCGATGATGACCCAGCCTTTGTAAGGCAAGAGATAGGTGACAATGCGGCGGAGCAGACGCCCGTCAACACCGGGCACCCGCACGGCACTTTGTGTCTTCTTATCGCTCACTGATCAGCCTCCTCCGTCTCGCTCCGCTGCAAAGCGTACCGCTGCAACTCAACCGCCGCCTCCGTGTCAAGGAAGTCACTGCGCGCTTCCTCGATCAACATACCGATATCGGAATAGCGGGAACTGAAGTGACTCAACAACAGCCGCCCGACTCTGGCCCGGCGGGCGATTCGCGCCGCGTCCACAGCTGTCGAGTGACCGGTCTCGGCGGCACGCTGCGTCAGATCGGCCGCGAATGTGGCTTCGTGGTAGAGAATGTCAGCTCCCTTCGCCAGATCAAGTGATCCTTCGCAGGGCCGTGTATCACCGACATAGGCGAAAACTCCTCCGGGTGATGATGCTCCCACCACCTCCTCCGACCTCACAACATTGCCTCCGTCACCCACAACGGAATCCCCCGTTTTCAGTCGCCGGAAATCCTCAAACCGCGTGACCCCCATCGAACGAGCCCGCTCAACATCGAGATTACCCTGCTTTGTCGATTCCTCGTATCGATAGCCGTATGCGGGGACGCCATGATCGACTGAGCGTGCGAATACCCGGTACGAATCGGTTTCGTGAACGACGATTCGCCGATCATTGTCATCCAGCTGAATGAAATCGATGTCAAACGAAGTCTGACCGGGCCCGAGGCCCGGCATCGTCTCGACAATTCTTTGAATGCCGATTGGACCCACCACACGCATTGCTTGTCCCCGCTGCAGAAGCGACATCGTAGAAAGCAAACCGGGAAGTCCAAAAATGTGATCGCCATGTAGATGAGTCAGGAAAATCGACTTGATTCGGGAGAATCGTATTCGACTGTCGATCAGTCGAGCCTGCGTCCCTTCGCCACAGTCAAACAGCAGCGTCTCCTCGGGACGCACCACCGCCACGGAGGAAAAGCTGCGACCCTGAGTCGGGACGGCAGAGCCTGTGCCTAGCGGAACGATTTCTGTAGAACTCATGTGTCAGACGATCGATTCGATTTCGTCTTCGAGAAGCTGCTTGCGATACAGATTTGCATAGAGTCCGTCGACCTCAAGCAACTGCCGATGCGTGCCCAGCTCCGCAACACGTCCTTTGTCGAGCACCGCAATCTGATCAGCATCCTGCACGGCCGAAACCCGGTGACTCACTATAACAATGGTTCGGCGACCGTAGTGCCGACGCAGGTGCCGGAGAATCCGCCGCTCCGTATCCGTGTCCACGGCCGACAGCGCGTCATCGAGGATGAGAATCCGCGGTCGACGAATAAGTGCACGGGCGATTGAAGTTCGTTGCTTCTGTCCTCCGGAAAGGGTGATGCCACGCTCCCCGACATACGTCTCGAAGCCATCCGATAGATCCTGAATATTGTCCAGCAACTCCGCTTCTCCAGCGACCTCCTCGATCGCTGACATGGCGGCACCCATGTCGCCGAAGGCGACGTTGGCCGCTACCGTATCGCTGAACAGGAATACATCCTGCGGAACGTAGCCGATCGAGCCGCGGAGCGTTGCCAGCGGTATCGACCGGACCTCCATGCCGTCGACGAGCAACCGGCCCGAAGTGGGTTCAAGAAGTCGAGGAATCATCTCGACAAGCGTACTCTTGCCCGAACCAGTCCGGCCCACGATCGCAAGGGTCGATCCGGCCGGTACGTCAATCGTAATGTCGTCAATGACTGGCTCGCCTTCGACGTAGCTGAAGCAGACGTGATCGAACGATATGGCGCCCTCGAGCGACTCGATATGCGGATTTGTGTGCTCGCCGTCTGCGATATCCGGCACCGTATCAAGAATCTCGGCGATACGCGTGATCGATGCCGAGGCACGTTGAATCATCGTGATGACGAATCCCATGGAGGCGACGGGCCACGTCATGAGCGCCACGTAAATGATGTACTCGGCGATGTTACCGATGGTGATGACTCCTTCTGCCACAAGGCGACCGCCTACCCAGACAACAATAATCGTTGACATTCCAACCAGCAGCAGGAATACGGGCCGCCACGCCGCCTCCACGAGCGCCAGATCCAGCATGCGCCGGCGGTAGTGTCGGCTTTCCTCGTCAAAGACAGCGGCCTCTGACGATTCGCGCGTGTACGCCTTCAAGACGCGGATACCGGAAAGTGCCTCCTGGACACGACTGGTCAACCGGGAGTATTGCTTCTGCAGCGCGTCGCTCCGCGAATGCACCATGTGGGCTACGAGGAACACGGATACCGCAAGGAATGGCATCGGAATCAGTGCAAAGAGAGTCAGTCGCGGCGAAATGACGAACATGACGGTCATTGCTGTGACTACGATGACCAGGGCCCGGGTCAGGTACATAATGGCCGGGCCTATGTAGCGTCGCACCTGCTCGATGTCCGACGTGGCGCGCGTCATGATATCGCCCGTCGGATGCTTCAGGTAGAACGAGCGCGACAACTTCTGAATGTGCTCGTACAACTCATTGCGCAAATCGTATTCGATGTGTCGCGAGGCCACGACCACGGTCTGCCTCATCAGAAACGAGAACACGCCGCTCATGATGCTCAGTCCGAGCACCATCAGACCGAACAGGAGAAGCGTCACGAAGAATGACGTGAAGAGATGAGACTGTGCGGCAGAGCCGCTGAAGACGCGGTAGGTAGCGACAAACCGCGGGATGCTGTCGACCGCCTGTCGCACCACCATCGGCACGGTAATCGAGAAGCCTGCCGATACCACCGCGCACAGCAGACCCGGTACAAACAGGTGCTTGTACTTCCAGTAGAATCGATTCAGTCGGGCCAGCGGTCGCATCAATCAGTAATCAATTTGCAGTCCAATACTCAATTCACCCGACTCGCCAACTCACGGGAATATCCCGGTCAAGTTCCTCGTGTACGATACCCAGCAGCCGACGCTGTTCCGGCCAACATAGTAACTGGCATGCCGCTTCGTAGTCGTACCATCCAAACGCATCGTGTTCATGATTCAGGACGGGATCGCGGTCAATCTCGGCGGCGAACGCCGGAATAACATGAACCGTATCCAACTCCCACTCAAAGAAGATATTCGCAGACGGGATGGCCCACATCACGAGCGGCTTGCAACCGGTCTCCTCCTCCAATTCGCGGCCGGCTGCCTGCCAGGCCCTCTCCGAGTCCAGAATCTTGCCTCCCACCATGCGCCAGTCACCTGAATAAACGACCCCGGGGCGTCTGCGCAGCAGAAGATACTCACGGTTTGCTGCAGAGCCGCGGTACGGGTACACGTCTACGAGATTGGCGACGACGTCGGCCATTGCCGGCAGGGATACGGTTGATAGGGATAGTATTCGTACAATTTACTACGTTTAGGCACGTTCGACGCACGCCGTTTCGCGGTACAGAATGCCGGAACTGACTACATCATCAAAATCAACCAACCCGCGGCTGGGTCAGCTGCAGCTCGAAAACCAGCGCCTCCGGCGAGCGGTCGAAGAGCTGTCAATTCTCAACGATCTGGCAACGGCCATTGGAGGGACGAGCGATCCGACCGAAATCATGCGGATCATCGTTAAGCGGTCGCTGAAAACAGTAGGCGCTGAGCAGGGAGTCATCACACTCATCGACCAGACTACGAATGATCCGTCCAAGACGCTGATCCGCACCATGGAGAGCTCGAAAGAGCAGGAGGCGATCCATCCCGACCAGAGTGTACTTGGATGGATGATGACGTACCAGCGGCCGCTCGTAATCAACGATACGGAAACCGACGTACGATTCAAGGGCACAAAGTGGGATCCGTCCGTCCGCTCAATTCTTTGCGTCCCGATGATCTCGCGGTCCAATTTGATCGGTACGCTGACCATATACAACAAGAAGGCGTCAGGTGGTTTCACGGAGCCGGATCAGCGGCTCGTGGCCATCCTGGCCGGTCAGTCGGCGCAGGTGCTGGAGAACGCGAGGCTCCACGACGAGGAGCAAACGTACCAGCTGATCCAGGAAGAACTGCAGGTTGCGAATCAGATTCAGTCGCGGCTCCTTCCGCAGAGCATGCCGGCGATCGACGGATACGATATCGCAGGCACGAGTTTGCCTGCCCGATCGGTGGGCGGTGATTTTTTTGACTTCGTTTCACTTGAAAACGGGGAGCTCTGCTTCTGGGTTGGTGATGTCGCCGGAAAGGGTTTGCCCGCTGCCCTGACGATGGCCACCGTGCAGGCCACCCTTCGAGGAAGCACAGCCTCTTCGCACGAGACGGCACACTGTCTGTCGACAACCAACCAATACCTCTGCGCCAACACGGCCAGGGGTATGTTTGTAACCCTGTTTGTCGGATTCCTCAATCCGATGAGACACATCCTCCGCTATGGCAACGCGGGGCATAACCGGCCACTGCTGTTCCGGGAAGGAGAGCCGACTCGCGGCCTCGACGAGGGAGATCTTGTTCTGGGCTTCTCCGAAGAAATCGTCTACAGCGAGTGGCGTGAGACGCTTCAGCCAGGCGACATCGCACTTGTTTTCTCCGACGGAATCACGGAATCCATGAACCGGGAGCGGGACCAGTTTGGCGATGACCGACTGGCAGAGACCATCATGGCCAATCGAAACAAGGGAGCGGCCGAGATTATTGAGAGCATTGTAGCGGAGGTTGAGGCCCATGCCGATGGCGAGGCACAGGCCGACGACCTCACGATCGTGATCATCAAACGGACCCGGGGGTGACCCATGGCGCGTTTCCGCCCCATGATGTTGACTATCTGCAAACCAACGTGTACTGTCAATCAGAGCGTCGTCCGCTCAAAGGTAGCCGAGAGGTAATTCATGTTTATGCGGTTCGTAAGATTGTCAGTGAAGCCGGAGTCCCTTGACGCGTACGTCAAGTTCTTCGAAGAGGTTGACTCCAAGGCGCTGCACAAGATCGATGGTTGCCTGTTCGCAGGACTTATCCGGGCTGATAGCAACTCCAGCGACTGCATCGCCCTGACGCTATGGAAAAGTGCCGGTCACGCTCAAGCGTATGAAGAGAGCGGGCAATACGCCAGGCTGCTTGACGACAACAGACCCTTCCTTATCGATTCTTCGGAGTGGAGAGTGCAACTCTCGGAAGATCTGACCCTTCAATACGCGCCTGTCGAAAGCGAACCCCAGGTCGACACGTTTGAAGTGACGGCATCGACCGACGACGATGCGCCGACAGAGGATGAACTTTCGCATATGTTCTTGAGGACCACCACGCTGAACGTGCAGGCCGGCAAGGAGAATGCCTTCGTCAAGCTCTACACCGAGAAGATCATCCCGGCACTCAAACAGGTCGATGGTTTTCGACACGCCTTTCTCGTGGAGAGTACACAGGATCCGTCCGACATGCTTTCGGTGACGGTGTGGGAGAACCGCCAGAAGGCGGAATCCTATGAGGCGAGCGGGCGGTTCGGGTATCTCGTGGATGAAGTGAAGCCTCTGCTGTCGTCTCTCTTTCAGTGGAAATTCTCGCTCGATTCGTCCAAGAAAGACAGCGTTGTGACGTCCGACGACCTGCGTGTCGAGGGTTTTGAGATGCTCACGGGCGATTGATTCGGGATGTCCTTGCGGCGGCTCGCCTGGACGTGTCATTTCACTGATTTTGAAGCATTTCGGGCACCTGATTTGCTGGATGCCCACGCAGGCGTTTCGTACCTTTCGATACCCATTTTTGCGGCCCCGGCGCACGGCAACGTACGATCCCAGCGGGGCGCTGATGCTGCCACTTTTCGAGCACCGTGAGCCGTTGCGATTACGGGTCCACACCTTCCCAGAGTCCGAATAAAACATCATGGAGCAGGACGATTTCCGCATAGTCCCGATTAACATCGAGGAGGAGATGAAGTCCTCCTACATCGACTATTCGATGTCGGTGATCGTGGGTCGGGCCCTGCCGGATGTTCGCGACGGACTCAAGCCCGTTCATCGGCGTGTGCTGTACGGCATGAGCGAACTGGGGTTGACCGCCGCGAGTGCGTTCAAGAAGAGCGCCAGAATTGTCGGAGAGGTTCTCGGAAAGTACCATCCCCACGGAGACACTGCCGTCTACGATACGATGGTCCGGATGGCGCAGGAGTTTTCCATGCGGTATCCGCTCGTGCACGGCCAGGGGAACTTCGGATCCGTTGACGGCGACCGGGCAGCGGCAATGCGATATACCGAGGCACGCATGACGCGCCTCGCCGAGGAGATGCTTCGGGATATCGACAAGGAAACGGTCAACTACCAGGAAAATTTTGACGGCTCTCTGAAAGAGCCCGTCGTCCTCCCGTCTGCGTACCCGAATCTGCTCGTCAACGGCACGGACGGCATCGCCGTCGGAATGGCCACGAAGATTCCTCCTCACAATCTCGGTGAGGTGATTGATGGAATCCTGGCGTTCATCGACGATCCGGAAATCACCATCGACGGGTTGATGAATCATATTCCCGCCCCGGACTTCCCGACGGCTGGAATTATCTACGGTCACGTCGGTGTCAGGCTCGCCTACCACACGGGCAAGGGACGCGTCGTGATGCGCGCTCGAATCGAGGAAGAGGAGATCCGTGCCGGCAAGCATGCTCTAGTGATTACGGAAATCCCGTTCCAGGTCAACAAGAGCACGCTCATCGAGAAGATCGCATACCTGGCTCGTGAAGGCCGCATCGAAGGGATCACCGATCTTCGTGACGAGAGCGACCGCGACGGGATGCGAATTGTGATCGAACTCAGGCGTGATGCCATGCCGCTCGTCGTCCAGAACCAGCTGTACAAGTTCACGCCGTGTCAGCAAACGTTCGGCGTAAACTTCGTGGCGCTCGTGAACGGCCGGCCCCGGACGCTCACGCTGAAGGAAGCAATCACCCACTACGTCGACCACCGGCACGAGATCGTTGTTCGACGCACCGAGTACGACCTTCGGAAAGCCGAAGAGCGCGCCCACGTCCTGGAAGGCCTGAAGATCGCGCTCGATCACCTCGACGCCGTCATCACGATCATCCGGAACTCACCGGATACGGACGCCGCCCGGCAAAACCTGATGGACGGCGTACTACCCGCCCACCTGACCAAAGCGCAACTCGAGCGACTCGGCCTTCCGACCGAAGGAAAGCCCCTGTTCTCGCTCAGTGAGATCCAGGCAAAAGCGATCCTGGATATGCGACTGAGTCGACTGACCGGACTCGAACGGCAGAAGGTCGAGGATGAGTATCGTGATTTGTTGCAGCAGATCGAACGCTTCAAGAGCATCCTCGGAAATGAGGGGCTCCGCATGCAGATCATCAAGGACGAGCTCGCGGAAGTCAAATCGAAGTATGCGGACGCCCGCCGCACCGAGATCGACTACACCGGGGGCGATGACCTCATCGTGGAGGATCTCGTCGAAGACGATCAGATGGTCGTCACCATCAGCTGGCAGGGGTTGATCAAGCGGACCGACGTAGGCGAGTACAGGAAGCAGGGCCGTGGCGGTATCGGCATGCGCGGCAGTGGAATGCGAGACGAGGACTACATCGAACACCTGTTCGTGTCCTACAATCACGACTACCTCCTCTTCTTCACTGACCACGGGCGGTGCTACTGGCTGCGCGTCTACGAAATACCCGAAGGGGCCCGTACGGGCAAGGGGCGATCAATCCGAAATCTGATTCAGATCAGCCCGGAGGATCGTATTCAGGCCGTGCTCCCTATCTCGAAGGAGAACTTCCGCGACAAGCAGTTCCTGGAAAGCCACTATGTATTCATGGCGTCGCGCGGAGGCAAGGTCAAGAAGACGCAGTTGTCTGCGTTCCGTCGGCCGCGTGTCGACGGCATCATAGCAATCTCTGTCGTCGAGGGCGATCAGTTGCTCGAGGCAAAGCTCACCGATGGCGGGGCACATATTATTCTCGCCTCGTCGGCCGGTCTTTCGGTTCAATTCGATGAGGAAGATGTACGGCCGACCGGTCGCAATACACAGGGTGTGCGCGGCATTTCGCTCCGAAAAGGACAGGAAGCGATCGGGATGATCGTGCTGAGGGGAGACTCGCCGCAAAAGCAGGTTCTGACGATCAGTTCGAATGGCTACGGCAAGAGAACGGAGGTCGAAGACTACCGTCTGCAGAGCCGCGGCGGCAAAGGAATCATCACTCAGAAGACCACTGAGAAGACAGGCACTGTCGTCGCCATCAAGGCGGTGCTGGAAACGGACGACCTCATGATTGTCACGCAGAAGGGTCTGCTGATCCGCATGCACGTCGCCGGCATCAGTACGCTTGGACGAAACACACAGGGAGTGCGACTCATCAAGATGAAGTCCGGCGACTCCATCGCGGACGTGACGCGACTTGTAGTCGACGACGACGATGACGAGAGTGGTGCGGAGACGATTGTGCCCTCAACCAACGGCTCTCCTGTCGCGTCGTAGGTCAGGCAGACCCGTTGGCCTCGACGGCATGCAGCGCGTCTATCAGCAGTCCGAGCCCTTCGTCGATCTCCTTCTCTGTGATGGTCAACGGCGAACGGAATCTGAGTGATTTCTGTCCGCAGCCGAGAATCACGAGCCCCGTCTTGAAGCATCGAGCCCGCACCGCGTCCCGCAGGGCTGTTGTCGGCAGATCGAACGCGCACATGAGGCCGCGGCCCCGGGCGCCCGAGATGGCCGCCTCCGATTCCTCCAGTTCGCGAAGACGCTGCAGCAAGTAGTCGCCGACGGACGCGGCGTTCTGCACGAGATTATCCTCTTCGATGATCTCAAGGATCCGGTCGAATCGAACCATGTCGACAAGATTACCGCCCCACGTGGAGTTGATGCGGCTAGGCAGCTCGAAAACGTGATTGTCGACCTCTTCAATCTTGCGACCGGCCAAAATTCCACACACCTGCGTCTTCTTGCCAAAGCAGAGAATGTCCGGTTCGACTCCAAGGGCCTGGTGCGCCCAGAACTCGCCCGTAATACCGACGCCGGACTGGACTTCGTCAAACACCAGCAGGGTATCGTTCTCGTGGGCAAGATCTTTCAGCGACTGCAGGAATTGCGGCCGAAAATGATTGTCGCCGCCTTCACCCTGAATCGGTTCGATGATCACGCACGCGATGTCGTCCCTGCGCTCACGAAAGTGAATCTTCGCCTGGTCGAGGGCGAGCTGCTCGCGATGCTCCAGATCTAGCAGTCGTTTGTCCGTAATAGGAAACTCGATCTTCGGATTGCTGACGCGCGGCCAGTCGAAACGGGGAAAGTACATCGTCTTCCTCGGGTCGGCCGTGTTCGTCAGCGAAAGCGTGTAACCGGATCGGCCGTGGAAGGACTGTTCGAAATGCATCACCTGGCTTCCAAGCTCACGCCGGTGTCCTTTCCGGAAGTTCTTCCGAACCTTCCAGTCGAACGCCGTCTTGAGTGCGTTTTCGACCGCCAGGGCGCCACCCGAAACGAAGAAGGCATGGGGCAGATAATCCGGAATGCCGACACGGCTGAACGTATCGACGAAACGAGCCAGGTGTACGGTGTACACGTCCGAGTTCGTGACCTTGTTCAGGGCCGCTTCGGTGAGACGCTTCATGAAGTCCGCATCTTCCGTGAGTTTGGGATGATTCATCCCCAGCGCGTTCGAAGCGAAGAACCCGAAAAAGTCGATGAAAGCGCTTCCGGAATCCGCGTCCAGAAGATGCACGCCATGGCTCTTCTCCATGTCGAGAACCATGTGAAAACCGTCCGTCAACAGGTGACGGCCCAAAACCTTCTTCACGACGTCTGGCGTCACAGACATCTTCGAAACGACTTCCATAGACACCCTATTCGTAATATCCGAAACCGGAACAGCTATCGCGACCGTCCGGGTTCGGGATCAATTTGTCCGGGATCGTGGTTGCCCAAACCCTCGCGTGCGACGCGCGTTGAACTCGGCAACAACGACGAAACCAGGAAAGAACACCTCATGGCCGGAACCAGCCACGAGAACGACAAGACGGCCAGAACACCCCGCCTCCCGGGGCAAATCAGCCTGAAACACGTTTCGCGTGAGACAATCAATGCAACGGGCGATGGCGATCCGGGTTTCGTTGAATTGCCGGTTGTCGAGGCCGTCGCGACCCCTCCCGGGAGGGCTCGAAGACCGGACTGGTTGCGCGTCAAGCTGCCCTACGGAAAGGCCTACAAGAATCTCGTCGATATCATCGACACGCATGAGCTCCACACGGTCTGCCAGAGCGCCCGATGTCCGAACATGGGCGAGTGCTGGACGGCAGGCACCGCCACGTTCATGATCCTTGGAAATGTGTGCACCCGATCGTGCGGGTTCTGCGCCGTGCTCACGGGAAGGCCCGACGAAGGACTCGACTACGACGAACCCCGCCGGGTAGCCGACGCCGTGAAGAAGATGGGCGTAAAGCACGCGGTCATCACGAGCGTAAACCGCGACGAACGCAAAGACGGCGGCGCGCCGATATTCGCCGACACCATCCGGCTCATCCGTGAAGCGACCTCGGGGTGTACCGTCGAGGTGTTGATTCCTGATTTCCGAGGTCTCTGGGACGCACTCCAGATCGTCCTCGACGAACGTCCCGACATTCTGAATCATAACGTCGAGACCGTGCCACGCCTCTACCGGAAAGTGCGGCCCCAGGCCGAGTACCAGCGATCCCTCGAGGTGCTCAGCAGGTCGAAGGCTCAGAGCCTGCGCACAAAGAGCGGGATCATGGTCGGCCTGGGCGAGTCCGACGATGAGGTGCTTGCACTAATGGATGACTTCGCCGGCATTGGCCTGGATGTCATGACCATCGGGCAGTATCTCCAGCCAACGCATATGCACTTGCCGGTGGAAGAGTTTGTCCACCCGGACAAGTTTGCGTGGTACAAGGAGGAGGGCGAAAGACGGGGGATCGAACATGTCGAGAGTGGACCGCTCGTCCGCTCGTCGTACCACGCTGAGCGACACGTGTAACATCGCGTCTATTCACCCCGATTTCGACGCTTGAGCGGGTATGCCTGAGCACACCCCGCGAAATCCGTCGATATATTTTGACCAACTGAGTCCGCACGGTGCGGGCCGACTCACCCGGCACAACAGAACGACCCATGGCAATAGAACGAACACTCGCAATTCTCAAACCGGATTGCGTACGCAAGAATCTCATCGGCGAAGTCGTCGTCCGAATCCAGAAAGCCGGCTTCCGCGTGCGGGCGATGAAAATGGTGCAGCTTTCCAAGAAGGAGGCCGAAGGGTTCTACGCTGTGCACCGCGGCCGTCCGTTCTTCGATGAACTCACGACGTTCATGTCGAGTGGCCCGTGCGTACCGATCGTCCTTGAAAAGGGGCATGCGGTGGCAGACTTCCGAAAGCTGATCGGTGCCACAAACCCGGCGGAAGCGGCAGAAGGAACGATCCGACAGCTCTTCGCGGAGTCGATGGGCGAAAACATCGTGCACGGCTCCGACTCCGTCGAGAATGGTCGACTGGAGGCGTCGTACTTTTTCCCCGAGCATGTTATCGTGGCGAACAGTTGATGGTACACCTACAAAGAGCATCAGCCATCCTCGGGATCGGCATCGCCCTGGGTCTCTCAGGATGCGCCGACAGTCCTCGCACACTGGACGCGCCATCTAGTACTGCGAGCCCCTCGCCCATAACGACAGGGGCAGATGCTCTGGCCGCTGCCGACTTCGACGTGTTGAGCGGCTTGCGCGTCGGCCTGATCTCCAATCACACGGCCCGGGTCGGAGATGCACATCTTGCGGATCTCCTTGCAGCGTCGGACAACGTCGAGCTCGTTGCCCTCTTCGGACCGGAGCACGGCATCCGCGGGACCGCCGACGCAGGAGATGTCGTCGGCGACTCCGTGGACTCATCCACCGGCGTGCCGGTATACAGTCTCTACGGTAAGAACCGTGCGCCAACCGAAGAGATGCTGGCGAATGTGGATGTCCTTCTGTTCGACATTCAGGATATCGGCGCGCGCTTCTACACGTATATCTCGACCATGGGCCGCTCCATGCAGTCGGCAGCCCGGTACGGAAAACCGTTCTACGTCCTCGATCGACCCAATCCCCTGTCCGGGGAGTACGTCTCCGGCTTTGTGCTCGATGAGGAGCATCGGTCTTTCGTGGGCGAGTATCCGATTCCTGTTGCCCACGGAATGACGGTGGGCGAACTCGCCGTAATGATTCACCGGGAAGGGATGCTTCCCGGGCTTGACTCGCTCGAACTCGAAGTCATCCCGTTGCAGGGTTGGGAACGTTCGATGCAGTGGCCGGAAACCGGTTACGACTGGATCGCACCAAGCCCGAACATTCCAAGCTTCGAAACGGCTCTCGTATATCCGGGAGCGTGCTTTGTCGAGGCGACCATCGCAAGCGAGGGACGAGGAACGCTGAGCCCGTTCCTCTGGATCGGGGCCGAGTGGGCCGGACCACTGGCCGACGAACTCAATGCGCGGAATCTGCCCGGCGTACGCTTCGAGAGTATCCAGTTCACGCCGCGATCAATTCCCGGGATGTCGACGCGGCCCAAGCTGCTCGACAAGCCGCTGGAGGGAATCGGGTATCAGATCGAAGACAGAGATGCCTTCCTTCCGGTCGAGACCGGAATCCATGTTTTACACGGATTGATGAAGGCGTACGCGATGTCCGGCGGTGAACGGTCCGAACTGATCAGGGAGTCGGGCATGTTGCGCCTGGCCGGAACGTCGCGACTGACGGAAATGCTCGTTGCGGGAGCGGAGCCTCAGGAAATCATCGACGCGTGGGCCGGAGAGATCGACTCGTTTCGTGCGCGGCGCGCGCCGCACCTTCTCTACCCCTGATTCTGCGTGGGCGCTTCGGTCTGGTCGGGACGCGGTCGCCACAGAATGGCGTAGATGATCTCGAGATAGCCTCCCAGAATAATGAGCGGCGCGACGTAGAGAGAGATGAAGCCGTCCATCTCATTCTCCAGTCGCATGGCGGTGTAGCCGATCACGATCATCGCCACGCCCAGGCCCACGAGGATGTAGTTGCGGCGCGTGAACACCATCTGGGCGGCGGCAGCGCGTCGCCCGCCGGTTCGGCGCTGCTGGGACTTACGCTTCTCAGATTTTTTGGCCATCGGATGTCTTGCTTCGTGGGCAGGTCAAACCCTTCGGCTGAAAGCGATGTTCCGATGGCAACGGACAGCCTGCGAATCGCGCATCAACCCTGTGGTTCGGTATCTGCCAGGCCGTGCGTAGATTAGTGCCCTTCCCCACCCGCAACCCGGACCATGCCGCTTATCATTAGACACGTCGTAATCGGGGCCATCGTCATCGTGGTCCAGTGGCTGGTTTTCGGAAGATTGACGATTCTCGGAGCCACGCCCGACGCCGTCCTGTTGTTTGTGGCTTGGATCGGCCTCAGCTACGGTCGTCGTTCGGGGGCCGTCGTGGGCTTCTTCATGGGGCTCGTGATGGACGCGATACTCGACACGTGGGGCATGCACATGATGCTGAAGACGGTGGTGGGATTCGTGCTCGGCCTGCTGCCCTCTGACGAGTACGACGAACTCGTGATACTCCCCCGTCAGGCCCTGCTGGGCGGATTCGTTATCGCCTTCCTGCACAACGGGTTGCAGGTGGTGTTCCTCGCGATACAATCGGGAGCCGCGAGTACATCGCTGACGCTCAGCGTGTGGCTGGGGTCCGCCATCTACACGGCGCTGGTCGGAACGCTTTTCGCCCTGTTTGCCGTTCGATAGGGACGCCAGCGTTCAGTTGATAGTGCGTGCGGCTACCATAATGTCGGCGAAAACGCCGCCGGCCGTCGTTTCGGGCCCGGCTCCCGGGCCGCGTACGATTAGCGGATTGCCTTCGTGGCGGCGCGTCTCAAACTCGAACAGATTGTCAGTACCGGCCAGCGACCCCAGTGGGGATGACCGATCCACATGTTCGATCGACGCTCGAGCACCGTCGGGACCGATCTCACCCACGTACTGAATCCGGAATCCCTCCTCGCCCGCTTGGCGGGCGCGTTCCGACCAAGCGGCATCGATTCCTGGAATCCGCGCCAGAAAACTGTCGATGTCTCCGTCGTGCAGCGAGTCGTCGAGGATCGGCTCCAGCACCACCTCATCGGGCTCGATCCGGAGACCCATCTCGCGCGCCAGAATGACAAGCTTGCGTCGCACATCTGCACCGCGCAGATCTTCGCGTGGATCCGGCTCGGTGAATCCGCGCGACATCGCGTCCATGAGCGCCTGCGAAAACGCACGGCCGTCCGACACCTCATTGAAAACAAACGACAGCGTGCCGGACAGAATAGCGCGGATACGAATGATCTGATCTCCCGAATCAACCAGGTCCCGGATGGTTACGAGCACGGGAAGGGCCGCACCGACCGTAGTCTCGGACAGATACGGCACGCGACCCTCGCGCTGCGCCTCACGCAGGGCGTCGAACTCGACTTGCGAGGCCGAGCTCGCCTTTTTGTTGGCCGTCACGACCGCGATACCGCGGCCAAGCAGCGCGCCGTACATACCGGACACCTCCGGAGATGCGGTTGCATCAACCACGATCAACCGATCGAGCTTTGACGACAGGAGACGTTCAAGAATGGATGTGGCGGAGGATGACTCGCTCGACTTCTTGAGGCCGTCAACAGCCCGCTGCGGATCGATTCCCTCTTCGTTCCAGATCATAGACCGACTGTTCGCGACGCCGACGAGGGACAGGTCGATCTGCTGTTCCGCCTGCAGCCAGGCCTGTTGCCGCGCGAGCAATTGCAGAAGCGCCGATGCGACTCCGCCGGCCCCGAACACGAACAGATGTGCACGGCGCTGCGACCGGGCAAAGGCGGCGTGCAGGGTGGTGAGTGCCGGACGCAGGTCCGCCTCCTCGATGACAGTTGAGATGTTGGACTCCGACGCACCCTGCGCGATGGCCAGCACATTCACGTTGCAGCGGCCCAGCGCCGAGAACATGCGTCCGGCGAGACCCGGCTTGTGCCGCATTCGATCGCCGACAGCCGACAGGATCGCGCAGTCGCGAATGGAATAGATGCGGCTGATATCTTGCCGCGTGAGCTCAACGTCGAACGCGCCGATGAGACTGTGTACAGCCGCCTCCGCTCTCGCGGCCATCACGACGATGCAGATGCTCTGCTCGCTTGATGCCTGAGAAATCATCAGCACGTTGATCCCGTCGCCGGCGAGCGCCGAAAAGGCCCGCGCGGATACGCCCGGTACCCCCGCCATACCGGTTCCTTCGATCATCACGACGGCGACGCCGTGAACGGATGTGATGGCTTTCACGCGTCCGCCCGACGGTTTGCCTTCCGGCGTGATCACGGTACCGGCTGCACCGGGGTTGAACGAGCTCTTGATGTGCAGCGGGATCGAATGTGCCAGCAGTGGACGCATCGTTCGCGGATGCAGCACCTTCGCGCCGAAGTACGCGAGCTCACCCGCCTCCGCGTAGCTGAGGGCGTCGATCGTAAACGCATCTTTGACGATCCGGGGATCAGCCGAA
>JABDKH010000118.1 GCA_013002345.1 Rhodothermales bacterium | reverse complement strand
GCCTGGTGGCCCGCCTCTCGTCCTCGACTGAGCCGAGCTGCACTCCGGACCCGCCGAGCAGTATCGAATAATCCAGCTTGACCTGCTCCGGGAACGCATTATTGAACTGGCGATAGAAGTCATACGGGCCCCACGAATCCTTCATGAAGTAGCCCTCGAACACGTGCTTCCGATTGAACTCGCTCTTCCAGTGCAGCTGATAGTAGTCGCGCGCCGGCCCGTTCGGAGTACCGGATGACTGTTCGAAGCCTCGAATCAGCTTGATGATGTATTTCCGATTCGAGTTCGGATTGAATACCATCCGGCTGGACAGCGCCCAAACGTCTTCTTTCGGCAAGCCCGCACCAAACGGGACGTTCGCATTGGCCGGCTCGAAGAAGAACAGGTAGGAGTCAGTTGGCGTCGGGAACTCGGTGTAGGTACCGCCGATATTGAACGCGAACTTTGCATCCTCCCGCCAGTCGTTGTCCCAGTCATAAAACTGCGTCGCGCCGGTCGGATCGTAGGTCAGGTACATCTCCGCCGAGCGTGCCTCGCGGTTGCCCAACACGGCAAACGGGTCGGTATCCGTGTTTCGCGGGTTTATACCCGGAGAGAAGATCCCCTCCACGAACTCCCCTTCGGTGTTGGATGGCGCAATGAACGGGTTCGCGTGCACGAGATTGTCTCGATACAGCACCCGTGGGTACAGCATGAAATCACCGAAACGCAGGATCATGCCGGCCTCGTACTCCTGCTTGTTGCCCAGGCCAGAAGTCGGCAGACGGCTAGGATCGAATACGCCGAACGTCTTGTGCGGGTTTCCGGCATCGGCCACGAGTCCCGCGTGCCAGGCCTGCAGGTAGGTCTCGTTCCACGGGAACGTAAGCTTCGCCCGGAAGCCCAGCGCGTCCTCGTCCTCGATCTTGTCAACGTAGATGTTGCCGTCCTCGCCGACGCGATCATAGACGTCATCGATTTCCTCAGGCGCAGAAATGATGCCGCCGAGCTCCAGCTTCCAGCCGTTGGAGAACTCGCGTTCTGCCGTCAACGTCGTTTGACGGGACTGTCTATCCGTAGACTCGGAAAGGCCCGATCCATCGTCCCGACGAGCCACGTCTTCCGAGTGGATGAAGGTCCAGTCAAACTTGGCGAGCTTGAAATCGTATTTAAAAACGACTTTCGGGTTTGCGCCCCAGTAAACCTCCGGACCGAAGAGCAGCGTGACGCCGTCCCACTTGCCCTTGCCCGTGATCTCGACGCCCGACGGTGCACTTTGGTCCCAAATATCAACACCGGCGATGTCGGTTGCCTCGCGGATCAGGCCGAAGTGATCGCCTTCGTAGCCCCAGTGGAATCGCGGCGTATGGTAAAAGGCCTCGACATCGACGTTCTCGCCCTCGTACGTCGCGTTGAAGTCATAAAGCTGTACGCGTTCGCGACCCTCGAACAAGAAATCCCGGGTGCTAACCTCATCACCGGCGATGTCAATCTTCAGAAAGCCCACGGGAAGGCCTCGATCGCCGTAGGTGAACTCGAGCGGCCTTTTCTCGGCAACATTGCCCAGGATGTTCAGCGACATCTGGCCGCTGACTCTGTCCGTAGGCTGAAATCCGAAGTCGAGGAATACCATCTGGCCGTCGGAGAAGGTGAGAGACCTTTCGCCGTCCGCACTGTACCCGAGCTCGTCTCCTCTGACGACCATCTCGCCCTGCAGACGTCCGCCGGTGAAACTCAGCTTCTTCTTGTCTTCCTCCATTTCCGCCTTGACGGCTCGGACATCGCCCCTCAGTTCGAAAAGGCCCACGTCCATGTTCGCGAACATACTGTTGATATCCGCCTTGCTCGCAGAATATGGATCCATCCGGAACACTTCCTGCATGACGTCGTAGGCCATTCGCGGTCGCGCCGTGGCCACCCCGTCGGAATTCGAAGGACCGAGGGCAGTAATCCCGAACCACTCCTCGTTCATATTGTTCTTGCCTTCGGCCCAGTCAAACAGGTATGCCTGGTTGGCCCAGGAGGCATTCGTATCCTGGATATCGAGGCGCTCGATCTGCAGGTATTTCCACCATTCGTCACGCCATTCGAAGATGAAGGCACCGATCGAGTTACCTTCCTCGCCGTTACTGGCGGACTTGTTGTACATCTCCTGCCACTGGTCTTTCAGAATCAGCGCTTGCGAAAGCTGATCCTCCTGGAAGTCGCGGGCGTTGAACGCATCGCTGCCGAACTCGAAGAAAATGACGGGAAGATCGAGCTTGGCATCGACATCCCTCCACAGATCCGTGAAGCTGCTGCCGCGGTAGACATTGGTGCCGAGCATATCGATGTCGGGACAGAGCTCGGCGATCAGGTCGATGTACTGGATGTCACCGTTAACGATCGTGAACGGATGATTCGGTGCGATGGACTTGCCCGCAGCGACGACCTCGTTCCACAGGCTGTAAAGGAAGCGCGCCTTGGCGGTGTTTTGCTCGCCTTCGGGCAGGTTTTCGATCTCGAAGCTCGACCACGAAAGTCCGTAGTTGGACTCGTTGCCGAATGCGAACATCAGCACGCCGGGCGTGTCCTTGTAACGCCGGACGAATTCCTGCATGTCCCGCTTCAACACTTCACGCGTGCGGGGATCAGAATAGTCGGTAAATGGAATCCACTTGCCGTCGACGTTGTAGCCATAGCGACCCATCAACGGGTTGATGACCGACATAATGCCGTGCTCGCGGTAGATGTAGGTCACCCACTTCGGCGGAATCATCGTGAAGCTGCGAATCGTGTTCACGCCCATCTTCGCCATCAGGCCGAAGTCGTAATCCAGGATCTTCCGGATCTGCTCGTCGGGCTGGCCAAACAGGTTATAGGTGTAGTTCTGTCCACGCGGCGTGTAGCCCCAGACAACACCCTTGACGTAGTAGTCCTCGCCGTTGACCTGCAGCTTCCAGCCATCGGCTCCTTTGACGACGTCGACCTTGTCCACCTGTGCGTGGGTCACTGCCGGCACGC
>JABDKH010000117.1 GCA_013002345.1 Rhodothermales bacterium | reverse complement strand
GAATGGGGGCAACGATGATCACCTGCGCGCTGGCAGAGAACATCATCAGCCACAGTGCCGCCAGAATGAGAAAAGCGTTCGTGGGAAGCCGGGACACACGGCAGACCGTCAGGTGAAGTGCGAACGGTGGTCAACCTGTCGGCGGATGACAATGTTTCTCGCACGTGGCGGTCCTAACGTGGATCGATGGATTCCGCACCCCCGGCAGCACGTCCGCTATATGGTCCCCAGGCTCTGACCGCCCTTCAGGGGAGCCCTGAACGCAGAGCTGATTCGGGTGGGGCCGCGATGATTCCCCCCGAGATTGCGAGGGCTCTTGTAGAGGAGTCGACCGATTACGGCGCCGTCTGCCCATAGCACGACCACTCAGACCGCCCCCAGCCGACGCCGGATTCGATGATGAACTGCGAGCGGATTCTCTCGCTTCAGTTTGATCAATAGAGTCCGCACTCCTGCCTCAACATCGCGCACCGGCCCTGCGTATCTTGGCGGTCGGTCCACACCCCTCCCACTCACTGCAGCCTCGCGACGGCACAAACTCCCTACGGATGGATTTTCAATGGCGCCTCCGCCAACCCGATAACCCCGACCTGGTCCAGCAACTTAGCGCCCAGCTGAACGACATCCCCCTGCCCCTGGCCCGTGCTCTCGTTCTTCGAGGCATCGATTCCTACGAGAAGGCACGACACTTCTTCCGGCCCTCGTCTGCAGACATCCTCGATCCTTTTCTGATGAAAGACATGGACAAAGCGGTAGACCGCGTTGTTCGTGCAATTCAGGGTGGTGAACGCGTGATGGTGTATGGGGACTATGACGTCGACGGAACGACGGCCACGGCCCTCATGACGGCATTCCTGCGCCGGCGCGGTGTCGATGTAAGCTACTTCGTGCCACATCGTGTCGACCACGGATACGGGTTGAGCGCCGCCGGAATCGACGTGGCTCGCGAACGTCGCGCCTCACTCATTATCGCACTTGACTGTGGCATCACCGCATTTGAGGAAGCGGCGTACACGAAATCCCTCGGGATCGATCTTATCATTTGCGACCACCATACGGTCAAGAACGAGGTGCCGGAGGCGGTCGCCGTCCTCGATCCCAAACGTCCGGATTGCAGCTACCCCTTCGACGAACTGTCCGGCTGCGGCATCGGGTTCAAGCTTGCCCAGGCAACCTCGGCCACCCTGGGTGAAGCCGAAGAGGAGGTTCGTGGCTTCCTTGACCTCGTTGCCGTGTCCATCGCCAGTGACATCGTCCCTATCGACGGTGAGAATAGAGTCCTGATGAGGGAAGGGCTGCACAAATTGCACACGAACCCATCGACCGGTTTTCGCGCCCTTGCGCGCCACGCCGGCGCTGATCTTTCAACGTGTTCGACATCCCAGATCCTCTTCGCCCTCGGACCGCGTATCAACGCCGCTGGTCGTCTGGGCGACGCCGGCCGCGCGGTTGACCTGATGCTTGCGGAGGACGATCGTGACGCAGACCGCCTCGCCGCTATCCTGGAGAAGACGAATGACCGGCGAAAAGCGATCGATCGGGAAACGGTCGACGATGCGGTGCTGAAAGCGGAAGCTCTTTTTGCCCGGCAGGACGTCAACGGGATCGTATTGCACGAAGCCGAGTGGCATCCCGGCGTCATCGGAATCGTTGCCAGTCGACTGGTTGAACGGTTTGTCCGGCCTACGATCCTGCTCACAACAGTGAACGGTGTGGCGAAGGGCTCGGCACGCTCCATCCATGGCATCAACATCTACGAAGCGATCCGGACCTGCGAAGACCTCGTCGAGGACTTCGGCGGTCACAACTACGCGGCCGGGCTGTCGATCCGTACCGAGAGAATTGCAGAATTCAGCGAGCGCTTCAATGCCGCCGTTGGCGAGCTCGCTTCTGCGGACAGCTTCATCCCGTCCATCAACTATGATTCGACTCTGGCGCTGGACGAGGTAGACAGGAGATTTCTGGCGCTCCTCACTCAGTTTGAACCGTACGGCCCCTCGAACCGCAACCCGGTGTTCAGGTCCTCCGATCTGCAGGTCGTGGGGCGTCCGCGGTCGGTCGGTCGGGACGACAGCCACCTCAAATTCAGTGTCAGGCAAGATAGCGGCCGGCCGCTGGATGTGATCGGGTTCGGGCTCGTTGACAGACTGGACGCCGTGATGCACAGTCGCGAGAGTGGTGAACCTCTCGAGATGCTGTTCAATGTTGAGGAGCGCGTCTGGAAAGGAACGCGTGCCGTTCAGCTAAAGGCGAAGGATGTCAGGCTACAAACGTAGTCGACTCGTCCGCGGCCGACTGCAGCTGGCCACACACAAGTAGGCAAAGGGCAGATACCGTCGGGTCAATCACCCGGTAAAGAACGTGCTGCCCATCTCGCCGCCGCTCCAGCATCTCGGCGTGAGCCATCTGAGCGAGATGCTTGCTGATGTTGGACTGCCGCTGGCCGGTCGCTTCGACCAGCTGCTGCACACTCATCTCTCCATTGGCGTTGAGATGGTTCAGTAGCACCAGGCGCACGGGCTCCGAGAGTATCCGGAACCGCTCTGCAGCTGCTTCTATTAGCCTCTGGGGCACAAGCCGACCTGCCATGACAATAACCGCGATAGATTCGTTGCGAGTAATATGATGGGTGGGCCGGAATGATCCTGCCAGGCTCGGTGCCGGGCATAGAACGGGTGCACTGACAGGTCCGTCGACCTTGTACGAAGTGGTGCACCCTTGAAGATGCGACCGGAACCGCAATTATTTCTGCGCTATACCCCTTTTGGGTGCGAGGGTCAACACCACGTCTACACAGGGAAACCTGATATTGAATTTGTCAGGCGCGGTTCGCAGTCTTCAGCTTATGGTACATTCGCAGGTCCAGCGACCGTGCGGTAGTTCCTTGAATCATCCCGGAACCTTATTCCGATAAAGGAATAACTCCGAATTCTTGAATCACCATTTTGATGATAGCCCAGCGTTATGATTGAATTTCTGTCCCAGCCGTGGCCATGGTACGTGGCGGGCCCCCTGATCGGCCTCGTTGTACCTGCGCTACTTCTCATGGGTAACCGCCAGTTTGGCATTTCGGAGAACCTCCGACACATGTGTGCCGCTACCTTTCCCGGAAACATCGAGTTTCTAAAGTATGACTGGAAAGCGGGCATCTGGAATATGACCGTCATCATAGGCGTCCTGATCGGTGGCTTCCTTGCTCACACGTTTCTGAACAACCCGGATCCGATCGCTATCTCCGAGGCCACAAGGTCAGATCTTGCCGCGCTCGGTATTTCGGATTTCAGCGGACTGGTGCCCGAGCAGATATTCAGCTGGTCCGGACTCGCGTCCGTACCGGGGATCATCATGATCGTCTTCGGCGGTTTCTTCATCGGGTTTGGATCGCGTTATGCAGGCGGCTGCACGTCGGGGCATGCTATTTCGGGTCTCGCGGATCTGCAGTTGCCGTCTCTGATTGCCGTGATTGGTTTCTTCGTCGGCGGATTGATCGCCACGTTCTTCATTCTCCCCATCCTTCTGTAGGTGAGCAGCATGCAAGTTTCAGACTCTCAGCAGGCGGTGGCGGGAACGGCGGATTCTGTCCTCAAACCGGCTCGTGACGGCCTTCTCAAATATCTTCTGGTGGGCATCGCGTTTGGTATCGTGTTCACCAAGAGCGAAGTGATTTCCTGGTTTCGAATTCAGGAGATGTTTCGCTTTCAAGCGTTTCACATGTATGGGATTATTGGCTCTGCGGTAGTCGTCGCAGCGCTGTCCGTGTTTCTGATCAAGAAGACAAACGCAAAGACGTTCAAAGGCAGCGAGATCTCCATCCCCCCGAAGATGCTGGGCAAAGGATATCGCTACTGGATCGGAGGCACCATCTTTGGACTCGGCTGGGCACTCACGGGAGCCTGCCCGGGCCCGATCTTCGCGCTCATCGGTAACGGCGTTCTTGTGATGGTCGTCACATTGTTGAGCGCCCTCGCCGGTACGTGGGCCTATTCCGCGCTCAGGCCAAAATTGCCGCACTAGAAGTGCACCCGAGCATTGTTTTCTTATTTCTTACAAATCGTGTGACCAATCATGTTTTTCAGACAGGTATTTGACGAAAAGCTGGCCCAGTATGCATACCTGATCGGCTGTCAGGCCACTGGAGAGGCTATCGTGATCGACCCTGAGCGGGACATCGATCAGTACGTCAAGATTGCAACTGGCGAGGGCCTCGAGATCGTGGCCGTCACCGAGACACACATCCACGCGGACTTCCTTTCCGGCTCGCGCGAGTTCGCCGAGCAGCATGATGTTCACGTCTACCTATCCGACGAGGGCGACGCAGACTGGAAGTACGAGTGGGTGAAGAAGGGTGACTACAACTACACGTTGTTGAAAGACGGCGACGCCTTCAAAATCGGAAACATCGAACTTCGTGCCGTTCACACGCCCGGGCATACGCCGGAACACCTGAGTTTTCTGGTGACGGATCTTGGTGGTGGAGCGAACGAACCGATGGGAATGGCCAGCGGTGACTTCGTGTTCGTCGGAGATCTGGGTCGACCCGACTTGCTCGAGTCGGCCGCCGGCGTCCAGGGCGCAATGGAGCCCTCGGCCAGGGTCCTCCATTCTTCTGTGCAGGAATTCCTGAAGCTGCCTGACTATATGCAGATATGGCCGGGCCACGGCGCCGGCTCCGCATGTGGCAAAGCTCTCGGCGCCGTTCCGGAGACGACAGTAGGGTACGAACGACGCTTCAACGCAGCGATCCAGACCGCCATCGAAGGCGAAGCGGACTTCGTCAACTACATTTTGGAGGGCCAGCCCGAGCCGCCGATGTATTTCGCGCGGATGAAACGCGATAACAAGATCGGGCCTCCCGTTCTGGGGTCGCTACCGCAACCGCAGCTCCTTACCGCCCGCGAGCTCGTCAAGCTCTCGGACCGGACCGACATCGCGGTACTCGACACCCGGCTCGACAGAACAGCGTTCATGGCCGGCCACCTGCCGGGAAGCATCTTTGCACCGCTCAACAAGACGTTCCCGACCATCGCCGGATCGTACGTGGATGAGGGAGTGCCGATCTATCTGGTGGTCGAGGAGAGTGAACTGATGGACGCCGTACGATCACTCGTCCGCATCGGGCTCGATGAAGTCGCAGGCTATGCAACGCCTGATACGTTGCTCGTGTACGACGAAACACACGGCAAGCTTCACAGCATCGAGGAAGTGAAGTTCGACTCGGTCAAGGCTCATGGCAACGTTGGAGACGTGGACGTACTTGACGTGCGTGGTATCTCCGAATACCAGGAAGGACACGTGCCAAACGCTCTCAATATTGCTCACACACGTCTTTTTCTCCGCTGTGACGAGCTGCCAAAGAACCGCAAGCTCCTCGTGCACTGCGGAACAGGAGCTCGCGCGGCATCAGCCGCTTCTCTCCTCTCTCGTTCCGGCCGGACCGTCTCGCTGGTCAACGACGAATGGACCAACTGGGCCCAGATGGGTGAGGTTGTGACCGGCTCACCGGAACTCGAGACAACCGGTTGACGAACCCGACGGGGACGATCCGTTTGAGGTCGTCCCCGTTTGTGCTCTGGCCGGCAACGTACCCACGGTGAATCCATATGGAGCTTCTCCGCCGCTTCTTCCCGCCGGCGACATGGCTTCCCGCATACGACGCGACCACCCTCAAGAGTGACGTTCTCGCTGGCGTGACCGTTGGTGTTATGCTCATTCCTCAAGGGATGGCATACGCCCTGATCGCCGGATTGCCACCGATCTACGGGCTGTATTCCGCGCTCGTGCCGCTTATCGGATATGCACTGTTCGGTTCGTCGAGGCAGCTCGCGGTGGGACCCGTCGCGATGGTTTCCCTCCTTGTTGCCGCAGGGATCGCACCCCTGGCCCCGCAGGACAGCGCCGATTACATCCGGCTCGCTGTTATCCTTGCCCTCATGGTGGGCGCCATTCAATTCCTGCTCGGGGCTATCCGTTTTGGCTTCCTGGTAAACTTCCTTTCACACCCGGTGCTGTCGGGATTCACGTCCGCCGCGGCACTCATCATCGCATCAAGTCAGATCAAGAATCTTCTTGGTGTAGAGATTCCTCGCTCCAACTTTGTGCACGAAATCGTGTGGAGCGCCATCCGACAGAGTGCCGACGTCCATCCAGCCGCCGTCATCATCGGTGTCGCCAGCATTGTGATCCTGGTGGCCATCCGAAGATGGAAGCGAACCCTGCCGGGAGCGCTGTTTGCGGTCGTCGCAGCTACACTCGCCGTGTGGCTGACGTCTGCGAATGAAGCCGGACTGGCCATAGTCGGAGCGGTACCGGAAGGGTTGCCATCATTCGGACTGCCGACATTCACGACGGCCGAAATTGCTGCGCTGGCACCTACGGCCATGGTCATTGCGCTCATAGGCTTTATGGAGTCGATAGCCGTTGCAAAATCATTTGCTTCGCGTAATCGCTACCGGATCGACGCCAATCAGGAACTCATCGGACTCGGGGTCGCAAACATCGCCGGTGCCTTCTTTCAGTCCTTTCCTACGACCGGGGGTTTCTCCAGGACGGCCATCAACGCGGAAGCCGGCGCGAAGACGACGGTCGCATCGCTCGTGAGCGCATTGATCATTGCGCTCACGCTGCTGTTCCTGACTCCTCTCTTCTTCTACATGCCGAAGGCCGCCCTGGCAGCCATCATCATCGTGGCCGTGATGGGACTGATCGATTTCAAAGAGGCTGTGTTTCTGTGGAAGGTCGACAGACGCGACTTCTTCCTGATGCTCCTGACTTTCGTTGCGACACTTATGCTCGGGATCGAGGAAGGTATCCTCGTCGGCGTAGTTGCATCATTGATTGTCGTCGTGTACCAGTCATCTCGACCCTACACAGCGGTGCTTGGAAGACTTCCCGGTTCCCAGACCTACAAGAACGTGGACCGCAATCCGACTGCGGTGGCCCCCGAGGGTGTACTTGTCGTTCGTATTGATGCCTCGCTGTATTTCGCAAACACGGAACACGTCAAGGACCGACTGCAGGGTGCAGGACCGGACATACGGGCCGTCGTTCTCGACATGTATCCGGTAAACAAGCTCGACTCATCGGCTCTGCATGCCGTCGCGGAGGTGCTGGAAGTCCTGGAGGTCCGGGCGGTTCGCTTCTACGTGTCAGGCGCAAAAGGGCCGGTTCGGGACGTTCTGGTGAAGGCCGGCCTTGAGGATCGCGTGGGAGCTGCGAACTTCCATGCTACCATTCACGACGCCGTTGAAGCCGCACAGTCGCACATTCGAGCGGCAGGGCCTGCTGACACGACAACGGCCAGCCCGTAGGCCGCGCGCTTTGCCAATTGCCACGACGTGGTTAGCTTACACCAGCCAACGTGCCAGAAAACAACGAAAAAGATGAATAGCAACGACCTTTCAAGACGAGATTTCTTCCTTCGCGCGTCGGCCCTCGGCATGGCAGCCGTCGGTGGAAGCACACTTCTTGCCGCTTGCGGCGGCAAAGAAGCGGCGACGCCCGACGTACCCGCAGCAGCCTCGGATGCCGCCGCCGCGGGTGCCTGCAACGACCTGACAGGACTGACCGATCAGGAGAAGCAGATGCGAGGAGCCCTGCAGTACGTCGAGGTGACGGATATCCCCGACAAGCGCTGCGACAACTGCCAACTGTATATCCTACCGGAAGGCGCGTCCGCATGTGGCGCATGCAAGATCCTGAAGGGACCGGTGACTCCCGGCGGTCACTGTACGTCCTGGGCCGCAATGCCAAGCTGAGCCGGCTTCAACGTGGATCGATCATTCGGGGCAAGTGTCGCACGGCGCTTGCCCCGTTTGCTGCCTGCGCGATTTTGACTTGATATTCTGATCCACACTTCCATACCTACTGATGGGCGACGGCACGATCTGGGTATATAGACACAGAGACGGCTCGGACGCGCACTCATTAACCTTCGCGGTCCAAAAACATGACTGCGGCACACCATCGATCTGGCAGAACTGGAGAACCGGGGCATCAGTCGTCGCGCTATGATCCGTTGCAGCCGCCTCGATGCCGGTTTGATTGCTCGGACCCACCGCACCACCGCGACTCCCGCGGCACAATAATCTGCTTGCTGTTCGGGATCCTCGTTGCGTGCGTGATCTTCACCGAGCTTGCTCTAGACGCAGCAGGGCAATCGAGCTGGACTCGAACAAACGGCCCCATGGCCGCGCACACGAGCGCCATTGCCGTAGCAATCGATGGTACGGTCTATGCCGGCACATTCGAGGAAGGTATATATCGATCGGACGACGATGGCCACTCGTGGAAGCAACTCGGGTTGATAGACACGGATATTCGCGGACTCGTGATCGACCACCGGGGTCGACTTCTCGCTGGCACCTTTGGAGATGGAGTCTACCTGTCGACCGACCGTGGCGAGACGTGGGATGGATTCAATACGGGCCTCGCTGATTCTCGTGTGCAATCGCTCATCGGCAATGGAGAGGGCGCGATACTCGCCGGCACATTCGGATCCGGTGTATTCGCTCTGCGTGACGAGACAACATGGCACAGTTCGAATGATGGGCTCACCGATCTCGACGTGCGGTCACTTGCGTTTGGTACAAGAGAGACAGCGTACGCTGCATGCCGCCGCGACGGAGTCTTTCTGTCGACAGACAGCGGCCAGACGTGGTCGCGCTTCGACGGCGGCTCTCCGCTGGGCGCTCTGCGATTCGTTGCTGCATCCCGCCGCGAGATTGTCGCTGCCGGCTGGGTGGGCGGCGTGGCTCGCAACTACCAGGGAGAAGGTGCGTGGACCCGGATCGCTGAAGGCCTGCCCAACCAGAAAGTCTGGACGGTGGCCGTTCTTCCGGGAGGCCAGCTCCTCGTGGGCATGCACGGACACGGAATCTACGCGTTCGACGAGGCGTCCGGAACGTGGCGCTCCACGGGTCTCGAAGGCGGGACCGTAACCGCTATCACCGCGGGCATCAACGGAGACGTATGGATTGGCACCCGAACAGGCATCTACAGATCAAAGGGGCCCGACTACGACTGGCGGCTCATGGGAATCCCCAGAAGCTACGTCTTCTCGCTCGCGACGACCACCGGCGGCACCATTATCGCAGCAACGTATGAGAGCGGACTTCTCCGGTCCAGCAACCGCGGCGTGGAATGGGTGCCGACAGATCGACATCATGAAGATGTCTATACGGTCGTATCCGATGGTGGACATCAGTTTGCAGGCGGCATCGCGGGACGCGTGTTCGAGTCTGACGACGATGGTCGTTCGTGGACGATTACAAACAAAGACCCGGGAGACGAGTGGACGCGAGCCCCCATCCGGTCACTGGCGGTTCAGAGGCGCCGTGTCCTCGCCGGGTCCGAGGGCGACGGCGTGCTCCGCTCTGAGGATGGCGGCATCACGTGGAAGAGAGTCGGTCTCGATGGCCATGTCATCTGGAGCCTGGCCATGGATGAGAGCGGACTCACCTACGCGGGGACAAGTACCGGTCTCTTTCGAAGTGTATCCGGTGGCGAGACGTGGGATTCGATCACAGACGAGGTAGTTCGGGCGGGTGTCTTCTCCATCCACATCGATCGCGATGAGGGACTTCTCGTCGGCACTCCCGATGGAGTGGCTCGCTCGACCGACGGGGGGACAACATGGGAGAAGAACGGACTCCAGAGTCGCTTTGTCACCTCCATCCTGCGCGGAGCCAACGGCACTGTTTACGCAGCCACATTCGGCGACGGCGTCTTCGCCAGAAAGACACCGGACACTACCTGGATGCATCTGGATAAAGGGCTCGACAATCGGTTCGTCCGGTCGCTCGCGTACCTGAATTCCGGAAACGACACGCACGAATTGTTTGCAGCGACCGACGGAGATGGTGTCTTCAACGCGATCATCCCTGTCGTAACGGTAGACGCCATCCCGGAACAGCCCGTAGTCACTACCCTGTATCAGAACTATCCTAATCCGTTCGCCACGTCTACAACGATTTCTTTCTCGCTTCCCCGGGCGACTACGCTGCGGCTTGACGTTTACAATGTGCAGGGACAGTTGGTCGACAGGCTGCCGCCGCGGTATCTGCCGTCCGGACATCATCAGGTCGAGTGGCACGCCGGCGACCTGTCCTCAGGCGTGTACTACTATATCCTCGAATGTGAAGCAGGGCGGGCATCTCAAAGACTGATTCTTCTCCGATGAAAAAATGTTCGAGCCGCTAAAGATTCCGGAGATCGACCGATACTTATCTACGAGCTCACCGCTCAATTATCTTTGACTATTAGCGGTTGATGCTCCTTTGAAAGCCCAGCCCCGTAAGGCTGGGCTTTTTGTTTTTAAGGCGGGTCAGCTCAGTCGAGGTCTTCAACGCTGAAATCGTCGATGTGCAGGTTGAGACCGTGATTGACGCGCAGGCCCACAATGCCATCTGCGGGGAGGTCGGCACGCGGTACGCTCGCGACTTCGGTGCTGTTGACCAAAAACGTCAACCGATCCGTAGTCGACTGGATTTCCAGGACGTTATGAACGGTACCCTCCGTGGTGTCTGTGTACGGGATGATCGCATCGCTCGCTGTCCATGGATGTACCACGCTGGTCTCGTCTCCTGCTCGGGTCTTGACCAGGAACTCACCGCTGCGGCGGAGAAGAAAGTAGAGGTACTTCTGATCATCCCCTTCGAGATCCTGCCCGCCGACGAACAGTCCAAAGCCCTCATTCCGTTCTCCTGGCGGGAACAGATAGATTGCGGCCCGAGCCCGGTACGAACCTTCGGCCGTGCTCGCCGGATGATAGAATATCGC
>JABDKH010000116.1 GCA_013002345.1 Rhodothermales bacterium | reverse complement strand
ATCGTTGTTAAAGTGTCTCAAATGTTGGGATTGACTGAAGCGAAGAAATTGGCGGTTGTAGAGCTCATAACCCGAAGGTCGTCAGTTCAAATCTGGCCCCCGCAACCAACGAAGTCGGGCACTTAGCAAATGCGCTAGGTGCCTTTCTTTTTGCTCGGTGCCTTAACGGTGCCATGAGGTCCCACGGCACATTGAAATCCGTCGCCAAAGCGATGCACGGATCGTCCGAAAACGTTGGATTTTCGATTCTGAGTACGCCGCAACAACACGACCTTGCCGGTGCACAACCCGAAGGTCGTCGCGCCCTGCCCGCGCCCTTGACATGTTCCCATTTTGGGAACACACTCATCAGGTGAGGGTGATCGCTCAGCGAACGCTTCGCGCATTCTGGGAGAAGCACCCCAAGGCAGAACAGCCGCTACGTTCGTGGCTCCAGGAGATGAGAAGAGCAGAGTTTCGCAAACCTTCAGACATACGCCGCCACTATCGGTCAGCTGATTTCGTTGGCGACGACCGCGTGATCTTCAACATCGGCGGGAACAAGTATCGGCTTGTCGTTCACATGAGCTATCGACGCCAGATTGCCTTCATCAAGTTCATTGGGACCCATAAGCAGTACGACCGAATCGACGCCGCAACCGTGGGAAGAGCAAAATGAAACAGATTCAGCCCATTCGAAACAAAAAGGATTGCGACGCAGCAACGCATGAGATCGAACGCCTCATGGACAAGGAGGCGAGCAAGAAGCTCACGAAGGCGGAAGCGGCGCGGCTGGAGGTTCTCGCGACCTTGGTCGATGCATATGAGTCCGCTCTCGTTCAGGACGTTCTCCTGGACCCGATCGAAGCGCTCAAGTTTCGCTTGGAGCAATTGGGACTGCCGCTTGCGGATCTGGCGAGAACCCTGGGAAGCCGTCCGCGCGCAAGCGAAGTCCTCAGCCGAAAGCGCCGGATGACGCTGCCGATGATTCGAAAGATCCACGAGGAATACGGCATCCCGCCGGAGGTGCTCATCCAGGACTATCCGCTCAAGCGCACCGGGTCTTGACCCCCTTTGCCCCTGCCACGCTTCTGGCACACGAAAACCGGGCTTCGTGAACTCATAGCCCGAAGGTCGTCCAGAAGAAGCGTTAGAGCCAAGCTCCGGCCCCTTAGAACGAGACCTTCACACGGTCTAGAAATCACTCGAGGACGTGAGCGCTGACCTCCGACTGGGATAACGCGCTTTCCCTGCGATGTGAACGCGAGAAGCGCGAGGACAATGCGGTCGCTCGCGCAAGGTCTGCGCTGACGGAGACAGTGCAGAGTTACGTATTGCGCCGCATTCCGTGACGAGTCATCTTGCCTCTGCGTCGCGTACGGCTTCGTGAAGACCGGGGAGGTTGCTTATGCGTTGGTTGATTGGCTTTGTGCTCGTTGTGGCTGCAGTTGGAGCCGTGCGACTCGTGGGCTGTGGTGAGAGGCCGGGTGGTGATGGCGGAGCAGGTGGAATGGGAGGCGTTGCTGGTGACGGCGGAAACGGTGGAGATGGCGGCGTCGGAGGCGACCCCATCGCGGACCTGGTGGACAAGATCCGGACCGACGTTGACCCCGCATTCGTGTACGCGTACGAACAGACCAAGTTTGTGCCGCCGGCGGGTAAGACGCTGCTGATCATGGGACAGACGTTGGAAGACATCAACGAGTACGCCGCCAGCTTCCCCAACGAGCCTGCGCCGGGCGGGTGGGCCGCCTACTGGGGCATCCGCAGCACCGACGGCCTGGCGAATACGTTCGTCACCGAGTACAGGGATAATTTTAACCATCAGGAGCTGGTGGATCGCTTTCCCAACACGGTGCTGCAGAGCGGGCTATGGATGGTGGGGATGGGGGATGTTGCCAAGGACACCGGGCTCGGCGTGTATGACGACGTCATTCGCGGGTTCAGCACCTGGGCCAAGACGATCGGCCGTCCCATCTACCTCCGGATCGGCTACGAGTTCGACGGCGCGCACAACGCGTTGGAACCGTCGGAGTACGTGACTGCGTATCGGCGATTCGTCGACATCACCCGTGAAGAGGGCGTCAACAACGTCGCGTTCGTGTGGCACTCCTACGCATCCCCACCCTACAACGGCTACCCGCTTGAGTCCTGGTACCCCGGCGACGACTACGTCGACTGGGTGGCGGTCTCCCTGTTTGGTCACATGTACGGCCCCGACCTGGGTCCCGACGCCAAGGCCGTGTTCGACTTCGCGAAGACGCACAAGAAGCCGGTGATGGTCGCCGAATCGAGCCCGGTTCACGGGATCCTTGATGGCGACCTGCGTTCCTGGGACACGTGGTTCGTCAACTACTTCTCGCTGGCCTACGAAAGGAACATCAAGGCGATCAGCTTCATCAACGCAGACTGGCGCCAGTTCCCGCCGGTGGCACCGCTAAACTGGCAGGATGCACGGCTGCAGAACAACGAGACGGTGGCCGAAGCATGGTTCATGGAAACCGCCAAGAATCGCTACCTGAAGCAGTCGCCGCAACTGTTCGAGCAGCTGGGCTTTGTGCCCTAGTCCGCAGCGGCCTGGCCACCGACCCACCATCGCACGACGCCTCGAAGCCGATCTGCCGCTCCTAGCTACGCAGCAATCACCACCTCCATCGGCACCCCATACTCCACCGGACAACGCTGTGCGTAACGGGCCCCCGCAACTAATCATAACGAGCAGTTAGCGTTCATCCGCTCTCTGCTCGTTTTTTTGTTTTGACGCGTATTTGACATCAGCAATGTCGAACGTGCATCCAAACGCAGTCTGCATCGCGCAGCAACGATCAATTCTGCAAGCTTTTCGCGATTGGGGTTCGACGATCGCGCGACCTCCCGGATGCACAGCCCGAAGGACACACCGGTCACGAAGTGGCGGGATTCAACGGGTGAAGAGACGCGCGAGTCTTGGCGACCTTCGGGCAAAGAACCCGAAGGTTGCGGACCGGCACCCCGACACTCGTCTCTCCGCCCTCCGAGCTCAGCCGAGTGAGAGCGCCGGCATGCTTCAGGAACGACTCGCGCACCTTAAGAAACCCGTCTGAAGAGATGGGGGAAGATCAGTCGTTCTGGCAAGACGTGCTACTTGGCCGCGCAGCGGAGAGGATCGGCGAAGGGTACGGAGCGTGAACAACGGGAATAGAGCCTCATCCGAAGTTTGTTAACCTTCTCGTGATGCCGAAGTTGGGCACGGTGGCTAGATGGGGCCTTAGAGGTACCGTCCTCTTGGGCGTTCTGATGTTCGCCGCCGTAGCGGTCATGCGGGCCATCTGGGACGGGCCTTACGAGGAGATCCGCGATTCGCTCTGGCGTGTCGAACTAGGGACGCCAATGGAAGTGGTTTCATCAACCGTACCGTTCGAACCGATTCGGACCGAGGAGTGGACAGATGAGAGAACGGGGAGAGCAATTGTGGCGTGGTACTATGATCACCACCCGGTCGCCGCGGTCGTTCCAGCGCTCACGTTCGACAACGAGTCGCGGCGGGTGATTTCTGTGGCCGTCGCCGACGGCAAATACCGCGACGCGCCTCACTAAGGCTGGTCGATGAGTCCACCCCGGACACCTCCGCGCAGAGCTCCTCGAGGGTGCGCCGAGTGTTCTTGCGGAAGTCCCATTTTCCCCGGTACTTGCCCTGAAAAAGCGATCCACGCCTTCATAGCGGCCATGAAAGCGGACATTTTAGCGGCCATGAACTTGTTTTGAATAGATCTAAACAGATGTTATAATAGCATTTGTGGGCAAGTCTAAAACGGACATCAATGCGGACATAAAGCCGGCCATCGATCGGGGTGAATCCACCGGGCTGATGGAGCCCATGCTCGTACCCGACGGCTCGCCGCACAAAGCTCGACTCGACGACCTCGCCGTAGAGCTCGCCTCCCGCTCGGCGGGGTTTCGGCGCAGCCTGCCCGACGGCGTTCTCAAGCCTCTGGCCGACCTCGTTCGCGCCATGAACTGCTACTACAGCAACCTGATCGAGGGTCACGATACGCATCCCGTCGACATCGAACGGGCGCTGAACAGCGACTACAGCGCGGAGCCCAAGACGCGCAACCTGCAGCTCGAAGCCAAGGCCCACATCGCGGTGCAGCAATGGATCGACGAGGGTGGGGGTCTGCATGGGAAAGAGTTCTCGGCCGACGGGATCTGCGAGATCCACCGACGCTTCTGTGAGGGTTTGCCGGAGGAGCTGCTCTGGGCGGAAGAGCTCGATACGAAAGGGCGCATCGAGGTAGTTCCCGGAAAGCTACGCGACAGGGACGTCACCGTCGGTCGCCACGTTCCCATTAGCCCCGGTGCCGTGCCTCGTTTCCTGGGCCGCTTCGAGGAGGTCTACTCGAACACGGGTAGGGCAGGCACGATCCTAGCCGCTGCGGCCGCCCACCACAGGTTGCTGTGGATTCATCCATTCCTTGATGGCAATGGCCGCGTAGCAAGGCTCGTCTCACACGCGACGCTGCTTGAAGCGCTTGATACCGGCGGTGTCTGGTCGGTTGCGAGAGGTCTCGCTAGACGCGTGGTTGACTACAAGAGCCACCTTGCCGCTTGCGATCTCGAGCGCCGCAACGACCTCGACGGGCGCGGTCATTTGAGCGAGGAGGCCCTCGCGAGCTTCACGCAATTCTTCCTGCAGACCTGTCTTGATCAGGTCTCCTTCATGGAAACGCTCGTCGAACCGAACCGGTTGCGCGCGCGTATCCTCTTGTGGGCAGAGGAGGAGATACGTCTCGGTGGGCTCCCGGAGAGGGCAGGTAGCGTGCTTGAAGCCGTGCTCTTTCGAGGAGAGCTTCCACGCGGTGAAGTCGCTCACGTGCTTGGCGTCAGTGACCGTCAGGCACGGCGCGTCGTTGCAGCGCTGGCAGAACGCCGAGCGCTCGCCTCCGAGAGTCCGCGCTCGCCTCTCCACATTGCGTTCCCAGCGGAGCTCGCGTCCCGCTGGATGCCAGGTCTGTTTCCTGAGAAGGCGACCTGAGCTCGCTCATCAGTCCTTGACAAGGGTTGTCGTCCGGATGCTGAATTCGCTCATGTCTTATCGTAGTCTTGGCGTGTTCGTTCTTCTTCCAATTTGCGCTTCCGGAGTCGCATCCTGTTCTGAAGACAGTTGCTTCGCCGCAGGCACGCGAATCGACACGCCCGCCGGGGCCCTTCCTATCGAAGCCCTTCAAGACGGGGATCTGGTGTGGAGCTACGACCACGAGTCCCGGCGCCGTGTCCCTTCCCCGATCTCGCGCACTTTCCGCCATCGACACGCCCTCGTTCGTGAGCTCCGACTCGCGAACGGCAATGTGCTGTGGGTCACCAAGGAGCATCCGTTCTACGTTCCAGAACGAAGGCACTACGCGCCTGCGTCCTCGCTCTCCACCGGTACGGAGCTTCGAACGTTCCATGCGGGAGCGGTCGGCGAGACGTCGGTCCTGTCGTTCCCCAAGTCGGCCGACCGAATGACCGTCTACAATCTCGAAGTCGCGGGCTTCCACAACTATTTCGCCGAAGGCGTGTTGGTTCACAACAAGTCGTTTCTGCCGCCCGATGGCGGAGTCCCAGAAATGGGCGCGGCCTGTGAGCCACCTGCCTCTCGCTGCGAGAACTGGCCGGTCGACGGCATCGAGGAAGATCTTTCGTGTGCTATCGAGCCCACCCCAAAGCTCACAAACGCATGCGCGGGAACCGAGAGTGTCATGAATCCCGCTAGCTGTACTTCCGAGGGCCAGGAATCGACATATCGAGCTCGCTTCTTGGCGCTTGCCGGGAGCGAGTATTTCCCGGAGCTCGGCACGAGCATTGCCGACTGCAACGCCGGCTTCGACCTGGATGGATGTGACGGCACCAGCTGCGATGCCGACTCCAATTTCACGACCGAAGGAATGGGCGGCGTTGACAATGGCATCGCTTCGCTGGGTGCTTCCTTTCGAGCGTTGGGAACCGACCTCAGCCAGGTGAACCAGGCGCTTTACGACGGACTCTGCGCCGGGGTCCTCGAGCTCTCGTGGATTCTCGCACCAAACCTTGGTGAAAGCTGTGTCAACGTGACATTGGTCATCGACGGCACCCCTGCAGACGAAGCGATTCCGATGAACCTCAGCGATGATGGCTGCGCGAGCGGGACCCTCGGAGTGGTCCCGCTTCCGATCGCAGGAACCCCCAGCTTTCTGGCTAACACCGTGATTCGGGGGACCATCGACCTCGATCGCGGCTTCGACGTCGAGCTCGGAGGCACGTTGGACAAGGACAGCGCATCGGCGTTGATGGAGGCCGTCATCGAGGGCGGGGGAGCGGCGGTCGATGTTTTCTCCGATATCAACGGCGACCTTCGAGGCGACAACAACGCGGACTGTACCGCGATGTCAGTGACATTCGACATGCGCGCCGCTCCTTGATGGTGCAACCCGGACACATGGGTTGCATTTCATTCCGAAGACATAGGTAACACTTTGCTGCCGAACGGGTCCTCGATGGGCTCGAGTCGGCAGCTGTCTTCGTCAAGATATCCAAGGTCGTAGGTCATGAAGCTGGTGAGCCAGAGTCTATCATCGACCTGCTTGATGCCGACCTTCTGTCCGGCGAAGACGTTCGAAAGATTGACCTTCTTGGTCTTGAGGCAGATGCGGCCGCAGGCGGTGACGGTGACAGTCTTGTCGTGAAAGGGGTAGTCAACGCTCGGCGGGCTTCGTCGTCTCGGCCTTGAGCGTACGGTGCATGCGCTCGTGACGGCCATTGTCTTGCGGATGACCCGGGCGGATGCGTTCTATGGCGATGCCGAGCCGAAGCCACCAGACCGAGAGCCGGCTCAAACCGTAGAGCGCGTTGGCGCAGGCGAAGGGAATGCCGTTGTCGGTGCGAATCGCCTTGGGCATCCCAAACTCCTTGAAGACACGCTCGAACACGGAAAACGCGTACTTCTCTTTGGTCGAGCTCAGCGCCTCGCAGGCCAGCAGGTAGCGGCTCTCGAAGTCGGTGACCGTCAGCGGATAGCAATAGCGCTGGTCGGCGAGCATGAACTCGCCTTTGTAGTCGGCGCACCACACGTCGTTGGGCTTGCGGGCGCGCGAGAGCTTGGTGCCTTGTAGCTTGGGACGGCGCTTTTTGCGGCGCTTCACCAGACCGTGACGGTCGAGCACGGCGTGCACCGTGCTGGTGGCCGGGGCGTGGATATCGGGGTAGAGCCTCCGGAGCTCTTCGCGAATCTTCGGCGCGCCCCAACTGGGCTGCTCTTTCTTGAGTGACACGATGAGCTGCTCGACCTGAAAGGGCAGCCGATTGGCCTGGCGGTAGGGCCGCCTGGAACGGTCGGTGAGGCCCTCGAGCCCCATGTCCTTGTAGCGCTGGAAGATCTTGTAGCCGGTCTTGCGCGAGATCCCGAAGGACCGGCACAGTGGGGCCATCTTCTCGCCTTCGAGCAGTCGGGCCACGAAACGAACGCGTTCATCCATCTTGTTACACTCCTTCCACGGCATCTCGGGGCCTCCCCAAAATGCCGAATTGTGTAACCCATGTGCCCGGAATGAAGTGCTACCTATCTCTCAGGAAGCACACTAACGAGTTAGCAATTTCGCCTTCTTCGTAGAACTCGCTCGTGTCCCAAACGGTGTCCCGAAAACAGGCGTCGTTCACTCGTTTGCCGGCCTCAAATGGTGGATAGACGTACCGTGAGGTGGTCTGCACGTCCTTGTGGCCGGCCAGGTACGAGACCGCAGCGAGTTCGTTGCTATGCGCGGTCATGTCGGTCACCGCAGCGTGTCGAAATGAGCGCTGAGCTCGCGAGCCACGGAGGACGCCTTCACGCGGGTGCCTCGGTCGACATCCTCGAATACCAGTCCGCTGCCATGAGGCCTAATCACGACGCCAAAACGGCTGCAGAGATCATGTGCGTCATCCCAGCTTTGGAACTCGGTTCCCCAGGGCTAACGGACCGAGCGCCGGTGCCGTGGAGCGATGTACCCAACCTCTTCTCTCGATGGTACACAGAGCACCCGACAACGAGGCGACAACGATGAATGACACAACGACAGGCTCCAAACCCATCGCGTTGGTGACAGGCGGCAACGCGGGAATCGGGTTCGAGACGTGCAAGGGCCTGCTCGAGGCGGGACACCACGTCATCGTCGGCACGCGCTCCGGGGAGAAGGGGAGTGCCGCGGTCGAGTCCTTGCTTGCAGCTGCGCCGGCCGAGAGCAGCGCGGAAGTGTTGGTCCTCGACCTCTCGTCTCTCGAGTCGGTCCGGTCGGCAGCGGAGAGCTTCCTCGCGACCCGGCGGCCCCTCCACGCCTGCGTGCTGAACGCAGGCATCATGGCGCTGCCCTGGCGAAAGACGGCCGATGGTTTCGAGCAGCAGTGGCAGGTCAACGTCCTCGGGCACTTCCTCCTATGCCGCCTGCTGGTGCCGGCGCTCGAAGCGGCCCGGGATCCGAGTGGGCGCATCGTGCACGTGGCTTCGGGTGCGCACCGACTCCACCCCCAGAAGGTGGACTACCCTCTCCTTGCGGAGGAGCATCGGAGCTCGGAAGGGTACGACCAATGGCGCGCATACGGGCGAAGCAAGCTCGCCAACATCTTGCTGTCCAACGAGCTCGCTCGTCGACTCGCGGCGGCGGGCTCTCGGGTGACGAGCAATGCCCTACACCCGGGTAACGTGAACACCGGCCTGTGGTCGAAGGCGGGACGCACCAACGAATCGGGCATCAGCCCCGCGGAGGGCGCCGCGACCTCCATCCACCTCGCCCTCTCCAACGACGTTGATGGCCACAGCGGTGGCTACTACTTCCGGAGCGCGCCGGTGACCCACATCTACGCGGAAAAGGAAGACGGCCAGAAGGACTACGTGACCAAGTCGGCAATGAGAACGGAGATCAGCACATCAGAGCTCGAAGGGAGGCGGGCGTGGGCTGTGGCCAGCCGCGATGCGGGGATAGGGGAAAGCCTCTGACAGGGGAAAGCGGCCAACGTTGAGGCAACGGTCCGTGCAACCTCCTCCCAGGCGCGGTTGAGTCAAACCGTTCGAGAATCGTCGGAATCAGGTGAACTGCCGGCTGTTCGATTCCAAGCGCCTTCTTACTGGGCGGCAGCCCTAGCCTCAGGGCACTTCGTCGAAGTGGTGGAGCCCACCGGCTACGCCGCAATCACCATCTCCATCGGCACCCCAAACTCCACCGGACAACGCTGTGCGTATCCGGCCCCCGCAACCAACGAAGTCGGGCACTTAGCGAGAGCGCTAGGTGCCTTTCTTTTTGCTCGTTGACCTGACGTTGACGTGAGGTGGCGCAACGGGCTGCAAAGACTCGACTAAACGCAGTTGCGCATGCGAGCCAAGGTGCGCGTACATGTGCGTGCTTTGCTCGGACCGATGCCCGAGCTGGGCTTGAACTGCCTTGATCGAGTGACCGTTCGTGACGGCCTGGCTCGCGACTGAATGCCGACCAAGAGCGTGATGGCTCAGCGGTCGGAGCCCTAGCGCTCGTTGCACGGCCACCATGGGGCGTTTGTAGCTGTCGATGTAGCGCGGGAACGTCCCGTCCTTGGAGAACAGGAACTCCGGGCCAGCGTACCCTTGGCGAACGTGCCAGCGGATCGCACCGAGGATGTCCTCGCTGAGCTCGAGAACGTAGGCCTCGTTGTTCTTGCGCGTCGCCAGGACGGCAGGGCGCTCTTTGGTCCCGCGCTGGACCGCCCGGTCGACGACCAGCTGCGGGGGGATGTCCCGAAGCCGGCTTCGGGAGATGGCGTAGACCTCCGACACCCTCAGCCCGAGCCGGGCCGACAGGTAGAAGAACAGGTACCGCTGCGGTTGTAGCTCGAACATCCCGGCCAAGAAGCGATCCCGTTCCTTTTCGGAGTACCAGGTGGGCTTCTTTTTCGGGGCGCGCTCTGTCGGGACGTACGGAATCGCCGCGAGGCGACCCCGCTTCCAACAGAACCGAAGAACGGCTCGTACTAAGGCAAGCCGGTTGTTGACCGATTTCGGTCCGAGGTGGGCGGGTAGGGCGCGCTTGAGCGCGTCCATCGCCGAGGTGTCCACCTCCTCGATGAAGAGGTGTCCGAGCACGGGTTTGATCTGCGGCCAGAGATCCCGGTAGGCATCCCGGCTGCGATCCTTCATCGTCGTGGCCGACATGTACTACTCGTACGCATCGGCGAAGCGAACTCGCTTGTGACCTGCGATCAGGTCTTCGCGAGCCCTCTGTTCGGTTTCGCGCGCCTCGGCCTTGGTTCGGAAGCCAGCTTTGCGCCGGCGTCCGTAGCCTTGAAGCGTGAAGTCGTATTGCCATGAGTTGGCCAGCTTTCTAACGGCCATGCGGTTCGTTCCTTTCCAACAGGAACTCCCGCATCGCCATGTTCGGATTCGTCAGGAACAGGTCTAACATATCCCGTCGGAACCGGCGCACGCGGGATCGTCCGTAGACCGGTATTCGCCCAGCCGAGACGAGGTTCCGTAGATGACCGACTGACCAGCCCGTGTAGGAAGCCGCTTGTGCGTAGGTGAGCCACGTCAACGCTTGTTTGGCGTGCTGCATCAGGAGAATCTCCTCGCTCGCATCGATTGTGACCCCCGGTGACCCATCGCCCTCTTCTGACGGTCCGCCCTCGTCGCAATGCGCGAAACCGTCCGCCTCTATTATCGGTTTTGCCCCCCAAAATGTTGTCCTGGCTCGTGATTTTTTTTCGCGTTGGGCTTCCCGTAGGCGATTGGTCAGCGTGTGACTCGGAGTGCACTCCGTGTGACAGCATGGGACCCAACTTGTTGGGGCAAGGAAGAGTTTTGTCTGCCAACAAAACTGCATGCGTCCTAACCGCTGATCGCTTGATCGTCCGCAAGGGCTACACGCTCAACGCC
>JABDKH010000115.1 GCA_013002345.1 Rhodothermales bacterium | reverse complement strand
ACGATGTTGGTGCCACCACTCGGCGTTTCGAGGAGGGGCCTCGGACCACTGTGCCCTTCAAATGCGGGAGTACGATCATGCAGCACGATCTGGGTCGTGATCGGGCTGAGACCGATCATGACCGTCTCCGGCTTCAGCAGGATGGTATCGGAGACCCGGTACCGGCCGGCCGGAAAGAAGAGCGTTCGGTGTGTGGCCACGGCCTCGCGCAGAGCCGCCGTGTCGTCGGTCTCGCCGTCTCCCGATGCTCCAAAATCCTTGACGCTGACCCACGTGTCCTGTGAAGGCAGCGCTGCAATATCGGTCGGCGGCATCGAAGGCACGGATTCCAACGGAATCAGCCGGTGGCTCGTGTGAATCCTCGGCGAGCCGTCGAGATCGTCGATCTGCAGGCCGTGGGTGAAGTCCTCCACACGGTACGTGCGCGATGGCCCTTCGACAGTCTTTCCACTCCTCCGGAAACGCGCCAGAACCGGCGTGTCAACTGCGACCACGTTGATCAGGTTGAACTGCGGACGCGCATTGTACTCGTCACTGACTACGACTGCGGGACCCGACACGCTTTCGAACCGGGAATCGATCATCATTAACTCCTCCGCCCGGTCCGGGTTGACCATGACGGCAGTCGGTACGTCGCGAAACCGGTTTCGGACCAGGGTCATGCCGGCTTCCTCGGTGCGGATGGCCGCCACGCGCTGCCCCTCGAAGTACGTATCGATCATCAGAAAGGGCCAACTCGGCGACGGTTTTGTGGTGATGATTCCGTAGTCGCCCCCGAAGAAGCGGCAATCGTCTATCTCGTTGCCCACCTTCTCGACGCCCGCGCGTCCGGACCCGATCCGGAAATCCATGTGGGCCAGAAAGGAGTGCTGTGCGAAGTGCGACCGCACGCCGATCGCGGCCGGATTGCCGTCGCCGATCTCGATATCGACATTGCTCATCGCACTGTAGAACGTGCCCGGGTTGGCGTCCCGGATCGGCCGTCCCGCTCGCGGACGATCACTCACGAAGTGGACCATGTATCGACCCTCTTCGTCCTGAAATCCGGGCGTGTTCGGACCGAGAACAAGAGTCGGGCGATCGGTGCCGAAACCGATCAGGCGGATTCCTTTCCACACGTACAGCGTTTCGGTTATCCGGTACCGACCCTCCGGGATCAGTACTACGCCGAACCGTGACCGCTCATTGACGTGATCAATGGCGGCCTGGATCGCAGCGGCGTCATCGGCTGCGCCGTCGCCAAGTGCGCCGAAGGAATCAACGGATACGGCTGACGGGTCGTTCAGCGGTAACGTGTAGAATGAGCGACCGTTGGTGGGCTGGGGCTGTGCCAGACTCGACCTCACCAGAATCACTGTCACGAGGAGCCATCCGATTTGTAGTCTTCGATTCATCGCCATCTGATTCCTTGCGTTCCTGGAAACTAATTACTCTGCTTCGGGCAGGGTACGTCACTGGCACATTAGGCGCACCACGAAGGCCAATCCGGCGCCGTGCTAGATTCGGGCGGAGACTCGTTGCGCCGGGCGAGCAAGACATTTGGAAAAACGTGCCGTCGAGATCAATCCCTCGCCCATCACCTGTCAGGCCCGCCTTGGCTGCACATAGAATCCCACGGGAGGTTTCCAAAAGATGTGAGTCCGGTGAGATTCCGCTGGTTCCCCTTATTGCTGTGGACGATGTTCGCCCGCCACCAGCGATCACATTGGCCACGACCACGTCCGGGTCTCTGTCGCCTGCCACATCCGACAAGGTATCAGTATCAAGCCTGTGTGCACCCGGGCGCCCGCCATCACTGCAGATTGAATCCTGCAGTGATGACCCAGTCTTCTGGCTGGGTCACGTCGATCGTACATACGTTGCCTTGCACGGACGGGCAAGCACCCCAGTTGACAAATACGCTACCATCCTGTGCCGTTGCCGTCAGCATGAGCGACGGGGCTCCCTCAAGGTCATTGAAGTCATCGAAACAAGAACCGGAAGTCGTACCCAGCGTGATCGTACAATTGATATCCGCGTGTGGATGACTTGAAGTCACCGAACCGGATCCCGTACCCAAGAGGGCAACGGTAACTGAGATTGCTTCCTCGGTCGGGGAGCTAGAGCATGCCGGAAACATGAGCGTGCTCGTACCGACGAGAAGTAGAGCCATCAGCGGGCCTGCGATGCGTGACATGTGAGAACCCCGCGATTTCATTTGACGAGCGGCTGGCTAACAGGTCGAAGATGTAAAAGTCCGATCCGGATCGCAACAATAGTAGCTGGATCACGGCTTTGCGCGTCTGGAATCGGTGTGCATGCTCGTCTTTTCGCGAGTACGATCTGGCGCTCACCTCGTCTGTCTTTGACGTGGCATTCGAACAAGGCCTCATAGCCAGCAGTACAGTATACTTGACTTTATGTAAAGCTTACTGTACTCTCTGATGTGACTCGACAGGATAAGGTTCGAAACACGGTACGCCGCCACCGCCTGCTGCAAGATATCACACAGCAGGAGCTGGCTGAACGCGTCGGAGTGACGCGGCAAACGATCGTGTCGATTGAGAAGGGACGATACAAGCCGTCGATTGTGCTCGCTCTTCGGCTTGCGGAAGCGTTTGCGGTTCCGGTCGAGGCACTCTTCCAACTCGATCGGGGTGACGATCATGGCTAGTAGGATTTCGGTGAGAACCATACCTCCACTAACCGGCCTGATTGCCGGCGGTCTCGTCGTTTGCGGCATCCTTCTCTGGATGTTTGTGTCGAGGAGCCTACTGTTTGTGGCCGGACTTGGCGCATTCGGTCCCGGACTTCTGAGGGAACTAGGCTGGCTGCGAGATCACGACGAATTCCAGCGACAGGCAGCTCATCGAGCCGGATATCATGCGTATCTCATTGGCGGCTTTGCGGCCATACTTGTTCTTTCAGGACTTGAGTGGAGCGCCGAGCTCGACGAGTCAGCAGAGTGGATCAGGTTCGTCCTGCTACTACTCTGGATGTCATGGATGTTCAGTGCGCTACTGTCCTACTGGGGAGCACAAAGAACGGCATCTCTGGTGCTTATGACATTCGGTTCATTCTGGGCCGTGTTCGTTCTAGCGACCTTAATCGGAGAGTCAAATCCCGATGGTGAGTTCTCGGAAGCGATCCTCGGAATCCTGGCAGGCAGTGCTCTGGTAGCCGCCTTCTTCGTTCCGGCCTGGACGGCACATCGGTGGCCAAGGATCACGGGCATAATCCTGTTGTTGGTCTCGGCAGGGTTTGCGGTTGTCTTCGGGCGCAAGGGAGCCCTTCAGTGGTCTACCGTCGCGCTCACAAATACACTCCTGCTCGTTCCTCTAATGGTCTCTGGAATCGCACTCGTTCGCATGAAGCCAGCGCACGATGACGAGGCCGGAGAACCGACCCACACCGAAGAGGACCATGAGGGACACTCACTTCATGGGCGCTAGAAGAATGCAGAACCAAACTCAAGCGCCCGCAGGTGCTGTCGACGAATCAAGCTCAGACCAATCTGCCCGGTTCCGTCATACAACCGCGAACGTCTCGCGGTGGGCTGCGCGTAGCATTAGCCTGGTCGTCCTGACAATATGGGGCTTCTTTATCGCGGCTCATCTGATTAGCGGCCTTACCGGCGGTGGTGAAGAAGCATCGAGACCGCTACAGCCAGACGACTACGTCGGACTCGGCGCGATGGGAGCATGGCTGATTGGCCTCATGCTTGGCTGGCGATGGGAGCCCGTCGGTGGTACGATCGTGATCATGGCCTTCGTTATCAGCGCAACCATGAACACAAACGTTTTGTCGCTCCCGTTCCTCGTGATTCCAACCGCAGGGATACTGTTTACCGTGAGTTGGTGGATTCGACGGATGATCTCGGATGCGCCACCGATTCCGACCGCGTGAGACAGGATTCGAGAGCGTGAGTAGGTTGACAGGCTCGGCACTTCGTGTACGCTCTGTGTACCAACACAAATCCGACTCGCCCATGAACTGCTATTCCCACCGTGATATACGACGGATGGTTTCCCCAATGGTATTGTAGAGGTCGCGAGTTCGACTGCCATCGGCATCACCCACCCCCGCGCCTTCGTACTCCGACTCATACAGATCAAACAACAGATCGAGCGCGACCAGCCGACACACGTTGTGGACTCGCGGGTCACCGACGACCAGCTTGATCTCGGGTGCGGTCTCTTCGTAAGCCTGTCTCTAATGACATGTATCCAATACGGGGTTCGCAAGAAACCCGCAAGCGGGGAAGCCGGCTGAGGGGCGGTGATGCAGACCCTTGCGCGCGCGGGCTTATTGCCCACCGCACTGATGCTGTTTGATCTGGTTTCGGCGTGATGGTGCGGTCGTCGTGAACCCTGGCAGGTTGATCTCTCGTAGGACGGATACCACTGTAAGTCGGAGGGCTAATGATGGAGAACAGTGAGAGGCTGTACCTGCATGAGGAAATCCTTCTCCTGGTCTTGCGCGATGAGGAGGGTACGGTAGCCTCCGGTCCCATGTATGAGTATGCTATCGGAGGCGGGATCCTCGCCGAGCTGCTGCTGAACGAGCGACTCACCGTCGAGTCGATGGGTCGGAAGGAGAATAAGCAGGTGGTTCGCCTGAAGTCATCGACGCCGATGAGCAACGACGTCATCGACGAGTGCCTGTCGAAGGTTAAGGCGGCAGGCAAGCCGAAGTCGCCCCAACACTGGGTGATGAAGTTCGCGCAAACCAAGGATCTGAA